>CAYHKX010000011.1:0-8446 GCA_964357305.1 uncultured Gammaproteobacteria bacterium
GAGAATCGAGCTATAGCACCCCGAAACCCCGGCCGTAAGGCCGGGGAGGGTCATTACTTCGCTTTGGCTTCCAGCTTGCGCATGCGGATCGCCTTGGCCTTACGGCGCTTGGCAAATCCATTCTCACGCTTGATGGCGAAGAGGGCATTTTGGCCTTTTCGAGAAAGATGGTGACGTGTTGGCATAGATGGGGTGAACGTCCCGAACGGGTCGTTGCATGAATCAATGATGGTGTAGAGTATACCTGGAAAATGGAAAATAGCAAATGGAAAATGGAAAATTATGATGTATTCTAAAGAAAATTGGAAACTTCTAGGTTTTATACAATTTTCCATCTTCCATTTTCCATCTTCCTTTCTATGCATGAGATTAGCCAAAAACTGTATAAAGTCTACGTCCTGGTGTGCGAAAATCAACGGGATGATGGGCGGAAATCGTGCGGGGTGACGGAGCCTGGGCTCCGATTAGCGCTCAAAGAAGCGGTGAAAGCTGCTGGTCTTCTGGTGCGGGTCGTCTCGACGTCCTGTCTCGATCACTGCAACGAGGGCTCCACGATCATGATCGTCCCAATCACGTCCTCCGACGACCGACGACCGACGTCCGATGTCAGCATTCTCGGAGCTGTCCACATTGACGATATCCACGAAATTGTGCGAAAACTGAAGCATCATACGGAGGCATTATGAATACTATGAACATTCTTGGGGAAAAGGTTGATGTGTTCTCTGCGAAAGCTGATCTTTTTGTGTTACCGGTGTTCGGTGGGGAATCCTTCACGATTGAATCGGTGGTATCGCGATTGCCAGAAGCCGCGCGGAAGAGTGCGGTGCGTCAAATGAAGACGTTGAATTTTGCGGCAAAGTTGAATGAGACCATCCTTGTTGAACTTGCACAGGGCCACGGACACATGCTGAGTATTATAGGCCTCGGGAGTACGGAAGATGCGACCCTCGAAACTGCCCGGGAGATGATTGGTACGGCGGTGCAATGTGCACGACGTGTTGGCGCAAAGTCGATCGCGGTTGAAATTCCAGTTTCTGCTGATGGCGACGTGACGGACGTTGCGGAGGCAATGGTGGTTGCGGCGCAGCTCGCAGACTACGCGTTCGATGCATACAAGGCAAAGAATGGCATAAAGCGTTTAAAAGAAATGACGTTGTGTATTGCACAGGGGCGTGATGTCTTGCGCGTGCGGAAAGCGGTGGAGCATGGGAATGCGGTGGCATCTGGTGTAAATATTGCACGCGATCTCGTGAACATGCCAGCAAAGGTGATGACGCCGTCTGCACTTGCGGAAGCGGCAGAGCGTATTGCGAAAGAAGGTGGAAAGAATATTTCGCTCAACGTGCTCGAGCGTGAAGAATGTGAGGCGCTTGGTATGGGTGCGTATCTCGCGGTTGACGATGGTTCAGATACGCCACTTAAGTTTATTCACCTTACGTACACGCCAGAACGCACAACGCGAACGCGACTTGCTGTGGTTGGGAAAGGGGTGACGTTCGACTCTGGTGGACTCTCGCTCAAGTCGGCGGAGAGCATGATGACGATGAAAGGCGATATGGCGGGTGCTGCGTCGGTGCTTGGGTTATTTTCTGCCATTGGTCAGCTTCAGCCACGCATAGAGGTCCATGGCCTTATTGCTGCCGTCGAAAACATGCCGTCGGGAAAAGCGATCCGTCCAGGCGATATTGTGAAGTCGAGTAATGGGAAAACGATCGAGATTCTTAATACAGATGCGGAAGGTCGACTCACACTTGCAGACGCCCTAACGTATGCAGTAAAACTTAAACCAACAGCGATTATTGATCTTGCAACGCTTACTGGTGCATGTCTTGTCGCGCTCGGCGAAGAGATTACTGGGCTCATGAGTAATAATGACGAGCTTGCCGAGCGCGTGATCGCGGCAGCTGGTGACGCGGGGGAGAAAATTTGGCGCATGCCGCTTGAGAAGCGATATAAGAGTTTGATTGAATCTGATATTGCGGATTTGCGGAACATTCCAACCACACGGTACGGGGGATCGCTCACTGCAGGGCTGTTCTTAGAAGAATTTGTTGAAGGATTGCCGTGGGTGCACCTAGATATTGCGGGTCCAGCATTTGCAGAGAAGCCTATGGGAAGCTATCTCGGGAAGGGTGGAACAGGGCACGGGGTGCGAACACTCGTGGAACTTCTGGAAACGATATAACACACAAAGAGCCTCAGGGCTCTTTGTGTTTTGGTATACTTCCGTTATTCGATGACTCCGCTATGAACTCGCTTGAATCATTTGTTGACGAACTCCTCGCCAAGAAAGGCGTCTCTGCAGATCCGGCGGTCATGGATGCCTATCGATCTGATGTTCTTGCGAGGGTGAATGAACGATTGAATGCTGAAATGATTGGAGCGATGACGACTGAGCAGATCAAGGAATGTAATGATCTATTGGATGCGGATCCGGAACCCTTGATTCTTCGTGAATTTTTCCTTACGAATGTTCCGGAGTATCAGAAGATTTTGACCGCAACGCTTTCTGATTTCCGCGCGTCCTATCTGCGGTGAGTATGTACAATACAGAACACCATCATCGGGCAGTCGAAGCCCAGGGTCGATATACTCGCCGAAGTGGTGAGATTGTTGAATTGCCCAATGATGACGCTGATGGGTTTGTTCGTTGGCGAATTCTGGATGTTGTGCGTGGCGACGACGACGCGCCGGTCACGTTGCAGGACGTTGGCGGTACGCGAATTATAACCATGCCTGCGTCGCGGCTCCATCGATTTGAAACTGCGATGCGCAAAGGTTCTGCGCTGGACAATGCGCCGCACGTCGTCTCGGTTGACGATATTCCGAGCGAACAAGAAGTGGTATCTGTCCCCGAGTCCTCTGTCAGAGTTTTGGAGAGACTTCGGCATCTGGAGCTCTACATGTCGGATGGCACAATTGCATCTGTATTTCCAAGAGAAATTGATAGAGCAGTCCGTAAGGCGCTTGCGGCATAAAACAAAGATCGTCTCCGAAATACCGGGGACGATCTGTGTATTTACGCCTTTCCGAGTGTCGTTTCCCCCGGTTCCCATTCTACTGGGCAGAGTTCGCCGGATTGCAGTGCGGTGAGTACGCGAAGGACTTCCTTCACCGATCGACCCACCGATCCTGCTGAAATGAGTGCGTATTTCACGATGCCATCAGGATCGATGATGAACAAGCCGCGATCCGAGCTTCCGTCATCGTCATTCAACACGCCGTAGTCACGAGAAACGCGTTGCGTAGTGTCTGCAAGAATTGGGTACGCGATTTCTGGCAAATCCCGCTCGAACCATGCTTTGTGACTCCACTCGCTATCGGTACTCGCGCCCACAACCTTCGCGTGGAGTTTTGCAAAATCCGCTACATGATTCTGGAAGCCCTTGATTTCTGTCGGACAAATAAACGTGAAGTCACGAGGATAAAAGAACAGTACCACCCAGCTGCCATTGTACGTACTGAGACTGGTTGTAGTGAACTCGCCTTTCGTATACGACGTGACGTTCTCAAAACTCGGTGCCGGTTTGTTGATAGAGATCATAAATAATCTAAAAGCAAAGGAACGATCCGATTGTAGCAAAGTTGTCCTTTTGAGGAAATTTCGCTACACTCATCCCATCTATGACTGAAGTACAAAAGCGGAAAATCTTTTCATTTGTTGGGCTTGTGGTGGTGATCGGTGCGGTATTTGGTGCGTATAAGGCATATGAAACCAAGCGTATTGCGGATGCGGCGTGGCCAGAGCTTGAAGGTGGCTTGTATGCCTCTGCGGTGACTCGTGGTGGTGTGATGTCATTAATTCCCGGCGATGAGTTGTACGGAAGCGGCATTCTCGAGGGCGGGATCCCTGCGTTAACGAATCCAAAATACGCTTCCGTTCTTGCGTCTGATGCAAGTATTGCGGACGGTTTGTATGGTGTGGACGTTTCTATGAATGGCGAGCACCGCTTCTACCCAGTGCAAATTTTAAACTGGCACGGCGTCGTGAACGACACGTGGGGTGGGAAGGATATCGCAGTGACGTATTGCCCACTGTGTGCTACCGGAATTGTGTACGATCGCACCATCGACGGGACTGTCACAACGTTCGAAGCGACGGGTCAGGTGTATAACAACAACA
This sequence comes from uncultured Gammaproteobacteria bacterium, assembly GCA_964357305.1. GTDB lineage: Bacteria > Patescibacteriota > Patescibacteriia > UBA9934 > UBA9934 > CAIKHN01. The sequence continues at coordinate 4,127 of CAYHKX010000011.1, forward strand.
CGATCATGAAAGATGCTGCAACAGAATCCTTGTGGGTTCAGGGGCTTGGCATTGCGGTGCAGGGTGACGCGATCGGCACGTCGCTTTCCGTTATTCCGTCGCACATGATGACGTGGGATGATTGGAAAAACGCTTACCCATCAGGACTGGTATTGTCGACAGATACTGGCGTGACGCGCGACTACACCCGTCATCCATATAGTAACTACGACACATCGCAGGGTCTGTATTTCCCAATGAATTTCGTCAGCTCAGCCTTTACTGCTAAATGGATGGCGTATGGCGTGACCGATGGAACACACGGTCTCGGGTTTGCAGATGTGGTGTTGAGCGGAACAGGAATCAACATCGCATATCTTGGCGAAGAGAAGGTGATTGCGATATATGACTATTCAACCAAAGAGGCTCGCGTATTCCAGGCTGGTGATCGCACATACGCGTACGATTTTGCAAAGAAACGGTTAACGGATGTTGAGACGGGAAGCGTGTGGAACGTGTATGGCGAAGCGATTTCCGGCCCATTGAAGGGTGAGCACCTGTTGCAATATCAGGTCACACGAGGGTTTTGGGGTTGTCTTGCTGCACTTCACCCAACGTGGAACGCCGTAACAACCAAAACGCCAGTGGAAGCGATCACGGACGAAACGACGGAATAATATGTTGTACGTTGTCGCGACACCAATTGGGAATCTCGGCGACGTCACCGAACGAGCGCGCGCAATTCTTGATGATGTCGACGTCGTGTTGTGTGAAGATACGCGAGTGACATCAAAGCTCATGGCGAAATTACATATTCGTCCATCACTCCGCGCATTTCATGAACACACAGACGCATTGGCGCGAAAAAAGATTGTTGACGAGCTTGTGAATGGTGCTTCCATAGCGATGGTGACGGATGCAGGCACTCCGGGCATTTCGGATCCTGGTTGATTCCTTGTAGCCGATGCGGTTGCTGCTGGAGTGAAGGTGGTACCAGTTCCGGGTGCATCGGCGATTATTGCCGCGCTTTCTGTTGCCGGTATCGCGCTTGATCGCTTTACGTTTATGGGTTTTCCACCGAATAAGAAGGGAAGAGAGAAGTTTTTTCGTGAAGTTGATGCAGTCAGTCACGCTGTTGTTTTATACGAATCCACGCACCGTATTCTCAAAACACTCGAACAGCTCGCTCCACTGAACCGTTCACTCATCGTGTTCCGTGAGCTCACAAAAATTCATGAGACAATATACCGTGGAACCGCAGCAGCGATTATTGCGGACCTGGAACGCACAAGCTCCCGCGGTGAATTTGTTCTTGTTGTTGCGCCGAAATAGTTGATTATGCCTACCTACTCCATTACCACCACACTTCCGTATGTGAACGCAGATCCCCATATTGGATTTGCGCTGGAAATTGTGCAGGCCGACATGTTGGCGCGGTATTATCATTCAAAAGGTTTCACCGTGGTGTTCAATACGGGAACCGATGAGCATGGATTGAAGATCTATCAGAAGGCAATCGAAGCTGGACTCGATCCAAAAACGTACTGCGATGGATACGCTGCGAAATTTGATGGGCTAAAGGCCGCGTTGAATCTTTCGTATACGCATTTCATTCGTACGACAGATGAGAGCCACATCGCTGCAGCACAAGAATTCTGGAAACGTTGTGACGCGAATGGCGATATCTATAAGAAACAATACTCGGTGAAATATTGCGTTGGGTGTGAGCTTGAGAAAACAGATTCTGAACTTGTCGACGGCCGTTGCCCAGACCATCCGAATCGTGAGGTTGACTTCATCGAAGAAGAGAATTATTTCTTCGCATTTTCGAAATATCAACAGAAATTGCTTGATGTGTATCGTGATCAACCAGCCTTCGTGATGCCACAAGCACGCATGAACGAAATTCGTACATTTGTGGAAGGGGGATTGCACGACTTCAGTATCTCTCGGTTGAAATCGAAAATGCCGTGGGGCGTTCCGGTTCCTGGAGATTCAGCGCAGGTGATGTATGTATGGTTTGATGCGTTGGTGAACTATATTTCGACGCTTGGTTGGCCAAAGATTGAGTCGCTTTTCGGTTCCGCGTGGCCAAGTGTGCAAGTGGCGGGTAAAGACAATCTTCGCCAGCAAACTGCGATGTGGCAGGCGATGCTCATGTCTGCTGGCGTTGCGCCGTCGAAACAAGTGTTTATCCACGGCTACGTCACGGCTGACGGACAGAAGATGAGTAAGTCGATCGGGAATGTTATTAACCCGTATGATCTCGTTGCGGAATACGGCACCGATGCAACGCGCCTGTATCTCCTTGGTGGCCTTCCATCGTGGCAGGACGGTGACTACTCAAAAGAACAGTTTGAGATTCTTTTTGCAACGAAACTTGCAAATGGCATCGGGAACCTCGTGAGTCGTGTGGCGGCGATGGCAGGAAAGAGCTTTGCGGACGGACTCGATCGTTTCGCGTATGATGCAACCACGAAGGAGGCGATGCTGAAGCACGCGGTTGAGTCGTATGATTTCCGTGCATACGTCGAGACCGTGTGGTCTGTGGTTGACGAAGCGAATGTGAAAATCGATCAGGAAACGCCATTTAAGCTTGTGAAAACGGATCGTGAGGCTGCAAAGAAATCGCTGTCCGAATTGGCCGCCATGATTCGGTGGATTGCAGAAGCGCTGGTGCCGGTGATGCCAGAAACGGCAGAGAAAATTCGTGCACGCTATGCAAATGATAGTATCGAGGGAGGTATGGGATTGTTCCCACGTCGTGACACGAAGAGTTCCGTGTTTCCCACGACGTCCTACGCCCTACGCACAACGTCCTAAACTATGAACTCCGTCGACCTCGTTCTCATTGTGATCGCATTGCTCTTCGCTGCGTATGGCTGGAAGAGCGGATTTGTGCGTTCGGCGGGGAGCCTTGCGGCGTTCGTGTTCAGTATCGTGGGATCGTTTTATGTGATGAACTGGGCGCATGATGCTTTTGGCATTTCATTCACCGCGTACCCGTGGCTTGCGGTGGTGGGATTCCTTGTGGTTCTTGGACTCACGAACACACTCGCGGGGTACTTGGTTGATATGTTAGATCTTGTCCGCAAGATTATCGCCATTGTGCCGTTCGTGAATTTCATCAATTCATTTCTTGGAGCAATCTTCGGTTTGCTACAAGTCGGCTCTCTTATTCTTGTGTATGCCTATCTCGTCGTCACTATCGTGCCGGCAGGAGCGCTTCGGGACGCATCGGTGACATCGAATATTGTGAGCCGTGCGATTGATGTGGAAACAGGTTTTGGGATACTTTAACGTCAGTCATTGCGAGAAGGGTAATCCCGACGAAGCAATCTAGGGTCAGTTTGTGAACCTAGATTGCTTCGCTACGCTCGCAATGACTGAATACTATTGTAATTATGTTTTCATTAATCGATTCCCACGCACATCTGCATTTTCCTGCGTTCGACAAGGATATCCAGGATGTTCTTGTGCGCACGCGTGAAGCAAACATCGGCCTGATTACGGTGGGAACAAAGTTGGCGACGAGCCAGTCGGGTATCGCGTTTGCAGAGATGAATGAAAACGTATGGTGCACCATCGGCCTGCACCCAGGCCATGTGCACGACCATAACTTTGTCGACGAGAACGAAGAGACGAATGACGTCCCGACACCGGAGCGGGAGTTCGATGAGGAGCGATACGCAGCGCTCGTCACGCACCAAAAAGTCGTTGCGATTGGAGAATTCGGCTTGGACTATTCCCGTGTGCCAGAGGGCATGGATGTTGAGACCTTTAAGAACGATCAGCGCATCGTTGCTCGAGCGCAGCTACGCTTCGCATCGAAGCACGGGAAGCCGGTGGTGATTCACTGCAGGGGCGGCGTGACGGCAGATGTGACAGGAGCTCATGACGACATGCGTGTGTTGATCGCGGAGGAGATCAAAAGTGGGGGACTAGAGAAGCGAGGAGTGATTCACTGTTTTACCAGCACAGCTGAGGATGCTCGGAAGTACGCCGAGCTCGGTTTTTTGGTTTCGGTGACTGGCATCGTCACGTTTGGCAAATCAGTCGCAGCAGCGGTCAAAGAGATTCCTCTGGAACAGATGATGATTGAAACCGACTGCCCGTACCTTGCCCCCGTTCCGCATCGCGGCAAACGCAATGAGCCCGCCAACGTCGCCCTCGTGGCTCAGGCCATTGCAGATGTGAAGGGAGTTGCATATTCTGAGGTCGCCAAAGTGACCACAGAGAATGCGGTGCGATTATTCGTCTTGTATTAGCCACTTTGTTTATAAGTCTAGCGATCACGTCTTTTCATTCTTTCCCGAACGGGGTATACTCATGCCGCTTTTA
>CAYHKX010000012.1:0-8222 GCA_964357305.1 uncultured Gammaproteobacteria bacterium
GAAAACTCCCGGACTGCACCAACACCACCAAACTTCCTGGTGCCAAGGTGTCGATTGCCGCACGAATGTCATCTGGCGTCGTTTCATCAAAATTGATCGACATGACGTTCGTCAACACCTCCCGGTACGCCGTCGCGAGACGCGTAGAGAGCGGCGAATGCTCGTCAAACACCAACATCGACGGGTGCGACTCATCGATCCGAAACGCCTTTGTTATGATGTCTCGAAGGTTCTGTTTGAGCGCGTCATCGATCATAAGATTGCGAAAGTATAGCGGAAATATTGAACAATGTCACGAAACGCGAATGACCCGCCCAGCGCGTTTGCCGGAACGGGTCAAGTGTTTTTACTCTCGCCAATGTTCAATGATGAGGTTCTTTTGGGACCAGCGACCCAACAACCACTCACGCCGCCTCTCGATATCGCGCGGCACATCATTCGTGACGTCGTTTACGACAAGGTGATACGTCGATCCCACCATGCCAACAATGTCACGCCAGCGTGCCGTCGGCACGGAACACTCCGTAGTAAAGTCGATCACGCACGGATTCTGCATCGCGCCGTAGGACGCGAAAACTCCACCATCTCGCGGAACACCGGTAAAGCGGAAGCTCGTGAGACGAGGAACCTTCCCTGCAAACTTCTGCTGATCTGCCGCGATGAATTGCTTTGTGGGGCGTGACTGATCCGGAAAGATGGCAAGCGCGCAACCACGTTGCGTTACGCGTGCAATCGACCGTCGAATGGTCGATATCGCACCATTCCGATCCACACGATCGATGAGGACGCCGATCCCGGACACCGCGAGCGCCCATCCGACGAACGGATTTCTGAGATGCTCGCGTTTTCCGACGAATACCAGCGGCATACCCACAAGTTCCTCCGCGAATGCTGTGAACAGCATCACGGTGAGGAGCGTCGGGTGATTTGCCATCACGAGCGTCGGGGAAGTCTTCCGGTGAGCATTCCTACGCTGCACAACACACCGAATCCCGAGAATGCCACGGTACACCACCGCGAGCATAATCTTCCCGGTCCACATTGGGGCGTGAACGATGTATGGACGTGCGAGTCCGAACGTCGCAACGGAAAGAACGAACACCAACAAGGAACACGTAGCGAAGATGACGCCGCCCACCACGAGCGCCAACACCCCACGAATGATGCGAGACATGGCGACTCCAGATGTGGCTCGCGCAGTGCACCATTTTTTACCGGTTTGGTCAAAATATTTCGTTGTCCACCGTGATGGATTTTGCTTTCATGCTCCGTCGTCGCTCTCCAAAGTATTGTATGACGACATAGGCGATAATGATCACCGCAAGACCCACACCAACCCAATATATTCCGCGGTGCATTGAGCTCCAAAATTGTCCGAAAAAAAATCCAAGCGCGAGGTACACCACAGACCAAAGCACGCCGCTCGTGACATTCATGAGCATAAACGAACGCCAACGCATTTTGAGTGCACCAGCGACGAATGGAACAAACGGACGAAGCGGTCCGATGAACCTTCCAAGGAACACGCCGGTGATGCCGTAGTCGTGCATAAAACGTTCCGCCCGATCGATCGTTGCCTGTCCAAAAAGAGACGGAAAACGTTTCGCGGGATCGATCCCCCGTCGCCCAAGCACAAAGCTCAGCATATCCCCAAGGATTGCGCCAATCGCACCAACTGCAACTGCGACACGGATATCAAACATGCCCTGAGATGCGAGAAAACCAAAAATAACAATAAACGTCGCGCCAGGAATCAATATGCCTATAACCGCAATGGATTCTGTAAACGCAAAACCAAAAAGGAGGACGTACGCCCAACCTCCCAAACCCGAAAGGAATGGCAACCATCGATCGATCATACCAGTGCATTGAGGATAGCGCCCCTGAATCCTTCTTGCCAGAGGCCTCGTTCACATGATACGCTGCTCGCGTTCTTTTGTGCGTTTTATGTGAGTTTCCCTTCAGTTTCACCGAACGAAACGAGCTCGCCGAAATAGCTCAGCTGGTAGAGCAACGGTTTTGTAAACCGTAGGTCACCGGTTCGAATCCGGTTTTCGGCTCCAGAATATTTGGGTTGGTACTCAAGCGGTCAACGAGGAGAGACTGTAAATCTCTTGGCTTACGCCTTCGAAGGTTCGAATCCCTCCCGACCCACCACAGAATATCCTTTAAAACTTCCCGTGGCGGTGTCGCCACCTGCGCCCAGCCTTCAACGTACGTCTCTGTACGTCTCAGGCTGTGCTCGTTGGCTCCTAGCCACAGAACGTTTTAAAGAATATTCTTCGTTCGTTTTCTGTTCCGTTTCACTCAGTTTCCGTTCAGTTCCGCCGAACGCAGTGAGGCGAAGCGAGCATGCCGCGGTAGCTCAGTTGGTAGAGCGCATCCATGGTAAGGATGAGGTCTCGGGTTCAACCCCCGACCGTGGCTCCAGAAGACTCCCACGATTCGTCGTTGGAGTTTTTTGTTTTTTTATTTAATACATGTTTTTATCCACCAGTTCCGACGTACGTTCACAGTAAATCTCCCGAACAACTGGCACCGAAATCGGAAGGCCCTAACAACTCATAAGAGCACCAATGTATCAGCGAAATCTCTCGCGAGGCTCGTTGCCCTCCTTCGGCGGGATGGGTTCTCTACCATTTCACAAGCCATCGGCGCAGATCATGACAGGAAACCGGGTAATTTGGCTGGCGTTTGACACTTTTTTGCATTTCCCGTACACTTTTGCCAACATTTTCCAACACTTTTCCTTGTATGTCCCAAGACAATCTCATCAAAATGGAGTGCACAGTGTGTAAGTCACTGAACTATCGTTCCAAGAAAAACAAAAAAATCCTGAAAGAGCGCATTGAACTCAAGAAGTTCTGCGAGAAGTGCCGCAAGCACCAGGTCCACAAAGAAACGAAGTAGCCTCAGCTACTTCGTTCTTTTTTCAGCCAATTGTTCTTCAAACTCGGCGATGTTCTGGTTTTCTGGATTTACCTCGCGGAGACGATCGATAGCTTGCTGCGCCTCATAAAACTCCCCCACCTCGATCGCTGACTGAATAAAGAAGTCGAGATACTTTGGATTATTCGGACTCGCAAGTCGCCCCTTCAAATAATAATCGTAGGCTTCGCGTGCATCGCCAAGCGCCTCGTGCACCTCGCCAAGCGCCACCATCACACTAGGATCCTTTGGTGAGAGCTTTGCGAGGAATTCGAGCGCTTCTTTTGCTTCAGCAAACTGCCCTTGGGATAAATACATGCGTCCAAGTGCTTCATACGCTTCCACGTGCTTTGGATCATGACTCACAACAGCAACGAGTTTTTGTTCGGCAACGTCGTAGCGCCCTGCGGTAATCGCCGTCCGTGCTTCATCAACCATCTGCCGCAATGCATTCGTATCAATGTTCTCAGTTCTTCCCCCACGCTGGCGTTCAACGTATCGTCGCTCGATCGCGGTGAGCTTCCCTGCCACTCTTTGGAAGGCTTCCTGAATGGTTTTCATCACTGGCAACATTGACGACTTCCATACCGATCGTCCGCGCTCTTCCACTTGTCGCATCATGCGCGCTTCAAGAAGCGAGTTCTTGCGTTCTCGTGCTTGTGCTTCGCGTGACGACATCGGGTTCACAATAGAAAGCTGCGGCGCTTTTTTCCACGCCAACATGACTAAATAGCCCAGCGCGCCAAGGGCGAGCAATGCGAGGAGCCAATCAAATGAGGTCATACGTCTTGAGCGATCATCACATCGCGCGCAGCGAACATGATGGTTTCAAATTCTTGCATCTTCAAACTCGCGCCACCCACAAGTACGCCATCAATTTCCGGTTCACGGAGGAATTGATATGCATTCGCACCGTCTACAGATCCACCGTATAATATCTGCACATCCACATGCGCTTTACCGAGAAGTTTCTCGAGTACTGCGCTAATAATCTTATGCATTGCGACGGCATCTGCTGGCGTCGCGCTCGTTGCAGTACCAATGGCCCAGATAGGCTCATACGCTACAAGAAGCCGCGCAGGTCCCGCAAATACCACATCGCGAAGTGCCGCACCTAACTGAGCCGCAACAACCGTTTCCGCACGGCCAGCGTCTCGATCCGCCCTGGATTCACCCACACACAGCACCGGGATCATGGACGTTTGTGCGATGAGTTTCATTTTTGCATTGACTGCCGCATCGGTCTCGCCGTTCATCGCACGGCGTTCTGAGTGACCCAGAAGGACAAATGTACATCCAGTATCGTCCAGCTGCGCAACAGAAACATCACCGGTGTATGCACCAAAGCGTTCCGTGCCCATGGTTTGTGCACCAAGAGCGACACGCGTACGCACGAGCACTTTCCGTACTTCGGACAGCGCGGTAAATGAAGGACAGAGCACAATTTCTGGAAGCACTTCATTCCCCATCATCGAACGCAATACGCCACGCGCATGCGCAAGCGATTCCCGGATCCCGAGATGCATTTTCCAATTAGCGACAATGGTTTTCATACGCAATGATTATGACGTTGGAAGCAGGGTACGGAGCTCGTCCTCACTCACAAATGGCCCAATCGCTGCGAGCGACATACGGTCGAAGCGAAGGTACCGTTTCGCAACCCGCGCAATATCCTCAAGCGTGACCGCGTCGAATTTCTTCAACCGCTGCTCAGGCTCTTCAATCGTGTTAAGAAACAACGCTTGACGGCCATAAAATTCTGCTCGATCTGCGGAATCCTCAAGGCTCAACGAAAGGCCACCGCGCACGTTTTCTTTCACCATCGTAAGCTCATCGACGGTCACGCCTTCCATCGCCACCTTCCGAAGCTCATCCGTGATAACCTTTATGGCTTCTTTGAGCCGCGTCGCATCGAGCCCGGCGCGTACCGTAAACATGCCAACATCTTGATACGCATCAACACTGGTACGCACGGTGTAACACAGCCCGCGTTTCTCACGCACCTCCACGAACAATCGCGAACTCATGGTTCCACCAAGAATCGCCGAAAGAAGTTTCAACGGTGCTTCGTCGATGTGACCACGACCGACAGATGGAAATCCAAGCGACAGCTGAATCTGTTCAACATCCTTGTGCTGATAACGAATACGACCGACAGATGCTTGATCACCAATCACATCAAAGGTCGATCGAGCGACCCCCGAAGGTGCAACCGTACCAAATGTTCCCTCAAGCAATCCCATGAGATGCTCAGGGAGCCTTCCAGAAACTACAATAATCATGTTTTCTGTCCGGTAATGCGCACCATGATACGCAACGACATCATCGCGCTTCATGCCCTTCACCGATTCCACCGTTCCCGCAATATTCCTGCCAAGAACATGACCGTCAAACATCGCTTCTTCAAGGAGATCTTCAATGTGCATGATCGGGTTCTCTTCGTACATCTTAATCTCCTCCACAATCACATTTTTCTCGCGCTCCATTTCTTCCGCATTGAACATGGAATGAAAAATCATGTCGTTGAGCAAATCGACGGCAACAGGCAAGTGTTCACCAGCAATCTTCACCCAGTACCCCGTGAGATCCTTTCCGGTATACGCGTTGTATTGTGCACCATACCGATCAAGCTCTTTTGAGATATCGATGGTTTGCGGACGGCGCGTAGTACCCTTAAACATCAGGTGCTCGACGAAATGCGAACCGCCCCACACGGCGTCGTTTTCGTTGCGCGACCCCACCTGAAATGCAACCAAAATCGCCGCAGCATCGGTTCCAGAAAATGGCGCAAGCACAACCTTCGCACCATTGCGCAGTGTGGTTTCCGTAAACGACATAGACGACAATTAGATGGTGGTAATTTCCTTCTCCTTCTTCTCGCCAAGCTCCTCAATTTTTGCCGTATATTCTTTCACGGTTTTTTCGAGCGATTCTTCCAGCTGACGCTTCACATCTTCTCCCCCTTCAACCTTCGCTAACGCTTTTCGGACTTCTTCACGAACTTTACGAATGCTCACACGCGCATCTTCCAATTTCTCTTTTGCGAGCTTGACCATTTTCAATCGTGTTTCTTCCGTCATCATTGGCATGTTCAAGCGCAACGATTTACCATCCACTACCGGGTTCAATCCAACGTCGCTCTTTTGAATTGCGGTTTCAATTGCCTTCACCACGCTCGAATCCCATGGCTCAATAAGGAGAGTCTTCGCGTCTGGTGTGGTGATTGTTGCCAACGCCTTGATTGGCTGCAATGCGCCATACGCTTCCACCTGCACCGGTTCAAGAATTGCTGCAGATGCGCGACCGGTACGGATTGCACCAAGCTCTGTAACACAGTGCTCAATGACTTTTTGAAACTGCGGTTTTGCGTCGTCAATAATAGACATAAAATTCGAGTCAGTCATTGCGAGCGTAGCGAAGCAATCTAGGTCGAACCTGGAGTGCTTCGTCGGGGTTACCCTTCTCGCAATGACGGAGTATGTTGAGATTCTTCAATCAATATTTTAATGCAATCACCACACATGGTCAACGCATGTGTGGTGAAATTTGGCTGATGTTCGCAACATTACTTTTCCTCAACCGCCGCGCTACCCAAATAGACGTGGGTACTATCTTCCGGATCGACCATGAGCACAAATCCGGCACGAGTCGATGGGAGTTCCGACGTCGTCCATGCACTTCCCGCGGATGTCGAACGGTTTAAGGTGGAGTCCGTTGCGTAATAGATGATGTCACTGCTTTCTGGCGCGAGGGCAATTCCATAAATGCGTACTTCGCCGCTACTCGAAATGAGCGAAATGCCAGACCACGTTACGCCGTTATCTGACGACGAGAGTAAACCATATTTCGTGTTCATAAGGATAAAACTCCCATCGCCGTTCTGTGCAAAACCGTACACGCGATCGGAGGACTTGAAATCCTTCAGCGTCTTCTCAAAATTCGTCCAGGTCACGCCGCTATCCGTGGTGCGATTCATGCCATTCGTCTTGGTTCCGGCAAACACAATTCTGCTATCCGCGTTACTGATCAACAACGCAGTAACATCATCATCAAGCCGTGTCATCGTGGTCCAGCTTCTCCCGCCATCCACCGAACGGATAACGTTCCCCGAGCTGGTGCCGAGCCAAACAATGTTCGGATCATACCAATCGAGCGCCATTGCCGTAATTGCCACATCCGGCGTACTCTCCACGTACACCTCCGTATCAAAAGATCGGCCACAATCTTCCGTCATCATCACGCGATCAGACTTGGCGACGAAATACGTACACACATCCGTTGAGCTCACGCCAATACCCACCACATATCCCGAACGCACCTCCACTTCCTCTGGTCGCTGCCAAGACTCACCAGAATCCAGCGAATAGAATAAACCGTTCTCTAGCGTTCCAGCATAAATCGCAGAGCTGTCCTGTGGATCTACCGCGAATGCCGTAACATCTACGTCGGAAAGCGAACTCACTCCAGTTGCCGTTGGCACCGCCGCAGTCTGTTCCCACGTCTTTCCAGAATCGGCCGATTGCCAAACTCCACCCGACGTTACTGCTGTACTACTCCCACCAAAACACCCTGCGCCCATGAGAGCCATTACCGCCATCGCAATCGAACCTTTGAAGAAATTATTCATATTGGCCTAATTGTACCGCAAGTTCCGTCAGGGCAACTGTGGAATTCGCATGAGCCGCCAATCGCTCCCGCGTTTTAAGCACCGCATCCAGCGATTGTGCTGTGGCACGATTCGTCGCGTGCAAGGTCTGTATGAGTACAACAAAAAGCGATTCCACGTCCTGAGATTCCCGTTTTGCAATCTCTTGTGCTGCCTTGAGTCGCTCGACGAGTGATGCAGAAGCAAGGCGTTTTGCGTCCGATTGCGCTTCCTCCGATCCAGTTGGCGGCGCTCCAAAAAATGAAAGAACCACCGCACGAGAACGAATTGTTGGTAAAAGCGCGGACTCATCATGGCAGACGAGAATGATAACGGTCGACGGGTTCGGTTCCTCAAGGGTTTTCAGGAGTGCATTCTGACATGCAGTACTGAGCACGTTCGCGTCGTCAATAATAGCCACAGTCATTCCGAGCATTGAGGATTGACCGAGGCGATGAAGCGCGTCACGAATCGAATCGATGTCGTACGCGCGCAACCCGCTCTCTTTGGTCTCCGGAGTGAGTAAAATGACGTCGGGGTGACGACCGAGCTCACTGACGGGTACCTGTAAAAGGCTGGCCGCAAGGCACCGCGCCACCTCCGCTTTCCCAATATGCTCTGGGCCACAAAAGGCAAACACTCCGTTCCG
>CAYHKX010000013.1:0-8179 GCA_964357305.1 uncultured Gammaproteobacteria bacterium
GAGAATCGAGCTATAGCACCCCGAAACCCCGGCCGTAAGGCCGGGGAGGGTCATTTTGCGTGATTAGGGTTTTTCCACTACACTTTCACCATATGAATACATTGGTTTTAGCGCTTGCGATGAGTGGCATTGTGCTCCTCGGCGGTGGTTGTGCGGCCTCGAATATCGTTTCGTCGGTCGTTGGGAATGCCGACGTAGAAGGGAAGTGGCGCTTGGCATTTGATTTGCCAGAGGGCTGGGTAATGGTGACAGAGTATAACGAGCCGCGAGAGAGCGTTGTGACGCCTAATCAGAGCGTGACGCGCGACCTTCCGACGGTGATTCTTCAGAGTACGGAAAAAGCGATCGTAGAGGGCGGCACGCCAGACGCTGCAAAAGTACCTGCGGAAACGTATGTCGTGAGGGACTACTCTTCAATTCGCGTCGACCGCTTGGATACGCGACGCATTATTCCAAAGGACGGAGAAGATCTTGGAAATGGATTTTCAACGTCAGAAGGAAAATACTATTTTGTCTCTGCATCGGAGGAGAAATATCAATTTGTGATTACGAGTGACGATAATGACCTTACGGATGAAATTGCGGTGATTCTTTCCGCAGTCACGGTGACGGATTTTATTGACGCGCCAGCGGAGCCTACGGCCGAGGTTCAGACAAATGAATAGAGGAGATACGGCAAGAAAAATACCCTCAAAGACGAGGGTATTTTTCTTGGAGGCCGTGGCCAGATTCGAACCGGCGTATCGCGGTTTTGCAGACCGCTGTGTTAACCACTTCACCACACGGCCATAATCCGAACGGAGAAAATGTATCAGAAACTCTTCGTTCAGGCAACGCGGATGCGTTATACTTCCCACATGTTGGAGGAAGAGAAAACGGAGAAAAGAGAGCAGCTTTCGTGGACAATGTTTTGGTTCATGATCGGTCCTGCATTTCGTGGGACGTTTTGGAAATACGCGGGAATCATTTTTCTTATTACTATTGCGTCGTGTGCTCAGGTTGCCGAACCAGTAATTTTTGGAATGTTTGTCGATGCAATCATTGTGAATCCGGAGACGGTGATTGCTCGCGTCATGCCGTTGATCGGTTGGTGGATTGTGGCGTTTTTGGTGAGTATCGGCATGTCGCATTGGGCGGAGTGGCTCAGTTGGCGCATTGGGCACCGTGTGAATGGTGCATTTTTTACAATAATGATGCAGAAGGTGATGGCCTGGGATCCGGATCGATTCGGACGTGAATCGAGCGGCGCGATTGCGAAGCGCGTCGATCAAGCCTGGGAACGATCGTACGACGTAGCGAGTCGCATTCTTATTGACGTGTTGCCGCAGATTATTGGATTTATTGTGGTGCTTATTACGGGACTGGTGCTCGATTGGCGCATGACGCTTGCGTCGCTGGTGATGATTCCAATAGTGGCGTTTGTGACCTTGAGCGTGTATCGACGAACGCAAATGCGGCAGGACGCGCTTGGTGCTTCATGGGAAAACCTCTCCACCGAGCTGCATGAGATTTTGAATAATGTCCTTCCGATCAAAATCTTTTCTGGAGAACGGCGTGCGCTAGAACACATCGAACGTCGATCAGAAGACGTTGCTCAACGGCAAATTGCGATCGACAAGGTGTGGGGCGCGCTTGGTGCAACGAACGGATTACTTCGATTATGCGCGCGTCTTGCGGTTATTGGTGTTGGTGTGTATTTCATTTCGATTGGTGAAACAACGTTCGGTATCGTTACCACGTTCCTCGGTATGCTGAATCAGCTCCTGTCACCCTTTGATTACCTTCTTGCGGATGTGTTACGTCGCGCACGCAGAACACAGAGCGCATTTGCGCGGCTTCAAAATGATTGGAAGGAGAAAAACCTCATTATTGACGCGCCGAACGCAAAACGGTTGAGTGCCGTGCGGGGTGACGTGGAATTCCGTGGGGTTTCGTATCGATATCACGGGAAAGATACGGACGCCTTGCAGGACGTGGCATTGACGATCTCAGCTGGGACGAGTTTGGCGCTTGTTGGCCGATCAGGAAGTGGAAAATCAACACTCGTGAAGTTTGTGAATCGATTCTTGGATCCAACATCAGGATCAGTGTTCATCGACGGGTTTGATCTGAAAACAGTAAAAATTTCAGATGTACGCCGTGCCGTCGGCATCGTACAACAGGATACGGTGCTCTTTAATGACACCATTTTTAACAATATTCGGTTCGCACAACCAAAGGCGACGAGAAAGGAGCTTGAAGCGGCGTGTCGTGCCGCGCAGGCACATGAATTTATCAAAAAGCTGCCAAAGGGCTACGATACGTTGGTTGGTGAGCGTGGGGTGAAACTTTCCGGTGGTGAGCGTCAACGGGTAAGTTTGGCGCGAGTTTTTTTAGCAGATTCACCAATTCTCATTCTTGATGAATCCACGAGTGCACTTGATTCGGAGACTGAAATGCTTGTGCAAGAGGCGCTCGCGAAAGTGATGAAGGGACGAACCACCATTGTCATTGCGCACCGTTTATCCACGGTGTATATGGCGGATCGGATTGCGGTGCTCGACGAAGGAAGGGTAATTGAAAACGGTACGCACGAAGCATTGATGAAGCACGGTGGCGTATATGATAGGCTTTGGAAGCTTCAATCTGGTGGGTATTTGCCGGAGTAGCACTTGGGGTAGAATGTCGGAACCTTATGTTGCAATCTGATGCACTCGATATTCTCAAAACCGGCGCGAGCGTCTTTTTGACGGGAGAGCCGGGCGCGGGAAAGAGCCACACCGTACGCGAGTACGTGAAATATTTACAATCACATGGCGTGACCATTGCACTCACGGCGTCGACTGGTATCGCTGCCACGCATATTGGCGGCATGACGATTCACTCCTGGAGTGGCCTCGGGATCCGAAAGAGTATTTCTCGTCGCGAGTGCAAAGAGCTTGCGACGAATGTTGCGCTCGCAAAGCGTATTCGTGGCGCGTCGGTGCTTATAGTTGATGAGATTTCGATGCTTGAAGCTGCAATGCTCGATGCAATCGATTTGATCTGTCGTGAAGTACGGAACACCGAGCTCCCGTTCGGCGGCCTGCAAGCTGTGTTTGTTGGTGACTTTTTCCAGCTTCCTCCGGTTTCACGACAAGATGAAGCACCGGCGCGGTTCGCGTTTGCTGCGCGATCGTGGGCTGATGCTGGGCTGACGACTTGCTATCTCTCGGAGCAACACCGTCAGGATGACCCAACGTTTCTTGAGGTTCTTTCCGCGTTACGCCGAGGCACTATTGCGGAGGATCACATCGGTCATCTGCACGCGCGGCGAAAAACATCGGACGATACGGACATTACGAAACTGTATTCGCATAATGCGGACGTTGATCATATCAACACGGCAAAACTGCGCACGCTCATGAGTAAGGAGAAAACGTACACCATGACGAGTTCGGGAAGCCCGAAGCTTGTGGAGCAAATGATGCGCGGATGTTTGTCGCCAGAAAAGCTTGTGCTCAAAATTGGTGCGCGCGTGATGTTTACGCGAAACAATCCCATTGAAGGATTTGTGAACGGTTCCATGGGTGACGTGGTAGATTTTGATGGAGAGACAACATATCCCGTCGTGCAAATGGCGTCTGGCAAAATCATCACGGTACAGCCTGGTATGTGGAGTATTGATGGTGACGGCGGCGCGCCAATTGCGCTCCTCCGGCAGATTCCACTTCGCCTCGCGTGGGCGATGACGGTACATAAAAGCCAGGGAATGACGCTGGATAAAGCGTACATCGATCTCGGGACCGCGTTTGCCTATGGTCAGGGTTATGTGGCGCTTTCTCGAGTAAAGTCGCTCGACGGCTTGTTTCTTGGTGGACTCAATACTCGCGCACTCGAGGTCGATCCCGGTGTAGTACAACAGGACGAATTTTTTCGTGCAGAATCGCTTGCCGCAGAAGCCATGATTGGGGATTTGTCGGAGTCGGATCGTGCCGAAGGTGCCGAGGCGTTCATTAAGGCATGTGGCGGCAGGAAAGAGCCGATTGTGCGAGAAACTCTCGATGCGTTTGCGCAATACTTCATTGAAAAGCCTGCGAAGAAAGCAAAAACACCAAAGTGGACTGAAACACTGGCACTCATCGAGAGTGGGAAGTCGATCGCGCAGGTGGCAAAAGAGCGATCGCGTACAGTCGGAACGATTGTCGGCCATATCGCCGAGGCACACGAACTTGGAAAGCTCTCAAAAGAAGTGTTCAGTCGCATGCGTTACGCCATGGAGGACATAACAAAGGCCGTTCACCCAGTCATGCGAAAATTAAAAACCAAAGGACGCTTCCTTCGTCCCGCGTTTGACCATTTCCAAGGAAAATATTCCTACGACGATCTCCGCATTGCCCAGTGGTTGCTGGACGCTGAGGAGAAAAAATCAACACATTAACCTTCTAATAAAATGCGCATCACCACGTCGAGTTTCATGGCGCAGAGATTTTTTGGAACGATCGAAGTGCAGCGGGCAACGACGGAGGGATTCATTGCTGCGAGAAGTTGTTCCCGGTTTACTTCAGGTACGCAGAGAATGGCCGCGGTGAAGCCTTCTTTATCCAGTGCTACTTCGAGTCGTTTTGACAGTTTTTTTCCGAGCGCGGTGAGTTGTGAGGCCTTGAATGCATCGAAATCGTTCAGTTCGGAAACGCTAATCCGAAGATCGTCGATTTCTTCGACGTCCCTGTTCATCGCCGACAGTATCCGAGCCCGCTCCGTGTTCGTGAGGGCGATCACGGTCCGTTCTGTGAACGGCTGGTAGTGCACCGAGAACTCCATACGTTCCGATTCTAGCACGAAAGGCAGGCTAAGCTAAATCAAGGCTAAGCCTTGAGGAGGCTCAGCTTTGGCTGTTCGTGCTAAAATAGCAGCATATGCGAGGAGGCGTCTGGGGGAGCTTGCGCAATAATGTGCGTGATGTGGTTTTTGGCTTAGAAGATAGCCTTGTTTCGACGTTGGGCACGGTAACAGGTGTGGCGGTTGGGACGCATGATCCATTTTACGTGGTGCTCACCGGAGTCGTTCTCGTGTTCGTCGAGGCGATTTCCATGACCGCCGGAAGTTACCTTTCTTCAAAATCAGCAAAAGAGCTCTATGACGAACGCGCGAAGCAGGATCACGCGCGCGTGCTTCACGAGCGTGTTTCCGATACAGAATCGCTCGCGGAGATGTTTCGGCGCAAGGGATTCTCAAAACAGGAAGTGGCATTTGCGGTCGAGGCGATTGGGCGTGAACGTAAGGTGTTGCTCAAAGAGGTTATGCGACACGAATATCGTCACGCGCCAAACGTGAGTAGTACTCCGGTCGTTGCCGCGATGTTTATGGGCGTATTTTACCTCCTTGGTGGATTCTTTACGTTTTCCCCGTATGTATTCCTTCCCATCGATCTCGCAATTCCCGTCACTATCAGCATGACGCTCGTTGCATTATTTCTTGTTGGCGTATTGAAGGCGAAACTCACAGGATCGAATGTGTGGCGTTCAGGATTTGAAATGTTTGCAGTATCCACCGCTGCTGCAGGTATTGGGTATGGGCTCGGCATTGTCGTGCCTATGTTGCTTCATGCCACGATCACGCTGTAGGTATGCGAATGCCCATGCTTGGAAAAATCCACGCGCCAGCATTTCCTGACGGACTCGTCTGGTTGAATTCGAAACCGCTCTCAATGGAGAAGCTTCGAGGGAAGCCGGTGCTTATAGATTTTTGGACATACTCATGTGTGAATTGTCTTCGAACCATCCCGCACGTCCAGGGGTGGTATGAGAAATATCAGAAGGCGGGGTTGGTGGTGATTGGCGTGCATTCACCGGAGTTTGATTTTGAGAAAGACGAAAAGAATGTGGAGCGTGCGATTGCAGAACTCGGCATGACGTATCCCATTGTCCTCGACCCAGACTTTGCAATATGGAATGTGTACGCAAACAAGTATTGGCCACACGCATTTCTTGTCGATCATCGCGGCGTGCTGGTGTACGATCATGCAGGAGAGGGTGCGGTGACAGAAACAGAACACGCGATCGCATTGGCGCTCCAGGCTGCTGGCGCAAAGAAACTTCCCGCCATCGCTCCAAGGGCATCAACGCACGACGACGTGTGTTACCGCCCGACGTCAGAAATATATCTCGGGTATCTTCGCGGCCACATTGGGAATGCTGGAGAGGCGTTACCGGAAACCGAGGAATCATTCACGGATCTTCAAAAACACGAGAGTGATGTTCCATATCTCCACGGACATTGGAGAATTTCCGGCGAGTATATTGAACACACGCGCTCGCTCGCTGCGGCAACAGAGTATCTCGCGCTGAAATATCACGCGTTCTCGGTAAATCTTGTTCTTGGTGCGCTTGATGATCGAGAAGGTATTCTTGACGTGACGCTCGATGGCAAGCCGGTACCAGCGAGTATGGTTGGCAGAGATCTTGTCGTCGATCGGGAAGGAAATACACATTTGCACGTCACGTCGCATCGGATGTACGTCATTATTGATGCCGACCACTATCACGATGCCGCATTGAGGCTTTCGGTAAAGAATGCTGGAGTGAAATGCTATGCGTTCACGTTTGGCGGCTGTAGTATTTAGGTTATGAAACGCATGTATCTCGACTACGCTGCTGCAACACCGCTTTCCCCTGCGGCATGGATGGCGATGGAGCCAATCCTCACCGGCGTGTGGGGAAACCCCTCGAGTTTGCACGCCGAGGGTGTTCGAGCACACCAAGCGTTGAAGAAGGCACATGAGGTGATTGCGCTATGTATTGGTGCGCATGCGGACGAGATTGTGTTTACGTCTGGAGCAACCGAAGCAATCAATCTTGCAATTTTTGGCGCGTTGCGTGCCGGAGTACACCGAGGGAACCATGTCGTCACGATTGCGACAGAACATGCCGCAGCGCTGAATGTTCTGAAGAATGTTGGCGCAAATACAACAATCGTTCCTGTAAATTCTCGCGGTCATGTTGCGGTGAATGAAATTATCGCGGCGATTACGCCAAATACCGTGCTTGTATCGCTCATGATGGTGAATAATGAAATTGGGCTGATTCAAGATATTCATGAAATTGGGAAGGCGATTACTATGCGACGAAAGAACGATGGATCAGTGTATCCGTTGCTTCACTCCGATGCGAGTCAGGCACCAAATTATTGTGAGATCGATGTGGAAAAGCTTCACGTCGATCTTCTGACACTTTCGAGCCCGAAGGTGTACGGGCCAAAAGGCGCTGGTGCGCTGTATATTCGCCGTAATACGCCATGGCAGTCTGTGTTTTGCGGGGGGAAACAAGAGGGTGGCAGGCGGCCGGGAACCGAGAATGTTGCAGGCGCGGTTGGCTTCGCTGCGGCACTGCACGAAACCGTTGGAATGCGCGATCGGGAGGCTGCACGTATTCTCGCGCTTCGCGAGCAACTCATCGATGGGTTGCTTGCGATTGATGGCGTAACGTTAAATGGTGACCGTATCCGGCGGGTTCCAAATAATGTCAATATTTCGTGTTCGGGAATCGATGGCGAGGAGCTTGTGCTGCGATTAGACGCGAACGGCATTGCGATCTCCACGGGTTCCGCGTGCAAGGGTGGCGAAGAGCCAAGCCATGCACTCACTGGCCTTGGCCTTTCGCCGGAAGTAGTTCGCTCGAGCGTACGGTTTTCCCTTGGGCGATCGACTACGAAAGAAGAAATTGATACAGCAATACAAATGACGCGGGAGCTTATTGCGACAATGCGTTGATTTTGATAGTCTAGTGGCATTGAAATTTCTCTATCAAACTCAGCATCGTGGTTGATCCAGATTTGTGTATTGGCGCGGCGAGTTGTGTAACAATTGCGCCGGAGACATTTGTGATGAATACGGAAAATAAGGCCGAGGTGCTTGATCATGGCATTGCTGACGCACCGTCGTATGAGCGGATTGTTGAGGTGACGGAGGAAGAAAAAGAAAATATCATTCTTGGCGCACAGTCTTGCCCAACGCTCGCGATTACGATTTTCGATGAAAGTGGGACGCAGATGTATCCGGCGTAAGCTATGGAGAATATCGTCATCCTTGGAGGCGGCATTGCGGGCACGAGTGCGGCGGAAGACATTCGTAAGGCGAATGCCGAGGTTTCGATCACGATTATTGAGCAAGAACATCATCCGCTCTATTCCCGTGTACTGCTTCCGCATTACGTGAAGGGGA
>CAYHKX010000014.1:0-8030 GCA_964357305.1 uncultured Gammaproteobacteria bacterium
GGCGCGCGATTCATGGGGCATCCATCAACACGCGAAGGTTTGCCGATTGCTGTGCTTGAAGAGATGAGTTATGGCAAGGCCGTGATTGCCGCGAACATTCCGGAAACCATGGAGGTTGCTGCGGAATACGGTGTGCCGTTCCCTGCTGGAGATGTTGAAGCACTTGCTGAAGCAATTATTGATCTCGCCACAGATCCTATGAACGCTGCTGCGATTGGTCATGCCGCACGAACCTTTGTGGAGAGCGAATTCCATTGGGATGATCTCTCACAGGACGTGCTCGACGTGTATCGTCGGCATTCGATGGTTCGAGAGGGGGTATTCGCTGTTCGATAAAACGAAAAACACGAGCTCAGGCTCGTGTTTTTCGTTGTGCATCTCGAACGTCTTTTACCACCTGTGTCCCGATCATGTCTGGCGTTCTGCCGGTGATGCCGAGCGTTTTGAGCGCGGGAATGTGTTGGGTTCCTGCGTGGCCGGCAAAGAGCGTTGGGAGAATCTCGGTCTTCCCGTACGTATTCAATGTTTGACGGATATCGATGAGACCGGAACGGTAGATGTGATCGCGGCGATAGCCGAGACCGACTGGGCCCGGCGAATGAAGACCACGCGAGACGCGCACCATCAATCGCCATGCGGTCATGTTCGCTTGCGTGATAGCGTCTTTGCGGCCAAGTGCGGCGTTGAGTGTCGCTCGAGCACTAGCGAGCGTATCAAACGCATCCATAAATCCATGGTTGACGGTGAGTGCGGCGGCCCATGCGTCCCAAAATCCCGGCTCCGTTGATGTTTCCGGCCTGAGTGATTGTTGGAGGGACATCGCGAGTCCTTCGTCTGTCGTGATGTAGCGCGCAAGGCCGTGGCCCAGGAGGAGGAGCGGCGACGTGCGTCCGTTGTGCGACCTGAGGGCGTGAACCTCGATTTCGTGTGTAAGAAGTCGCGCGGCCCTGGCTCGCGATGCAAGAAACGTTTTTGGAATTTTTACGGTTGGTGTGGCATTGCGGTCTCCGCGCACAACGGAAACGCTGAGTCGCGATGTTTCTCGGATCGTCCATTCGTGCATGCCGTAATGTTCGAGCATGGCGCGCACCATTATAGTGAAGAGCGTTGCGTCGATGCGATCTTCGTGCGTGTGAAGTTCGTGTACTCGCCCAAGAATGTGATCGAATTCCCCTTGCAGACTTGCGGCGGTCATCGTAGAGGTGCCGAAGAGATGATCGGCGATCGATGATACCGCGACGTCGTCTTTTTGCTGGATCGCCTGAATGAGGGCGCAGCGTGTCCGGAGCTCCTCAATTTTTTCTCGGTAGAGTGATCGAATGGTGTCCAATGCTGGTAATGTTTCGATTCGATCTGCGACGGCATTGAGCGTGCGGAGGTATCCCATCGCATCGAAACGGTCGGCAAGGCTGTAGGTGAATGTTGGAAGGGTTCGGTTGGAGAAGAATGCGCTCTGTGCATCACGCATGCCAAGGCGGTCCGGGCGGACCATACGGGCAAATGGAAATGCTGGGAGGGTGTTGAGCGTCTGAAAGAGTGGGGCGTCGAGAAGCTCCATAGGTTAGCGGTCGGCAGGGATTTTCCACTTGTCGACGAATTGACCGAATCCATCCTTTTCGAGCTTGTGGCGAACAGTGGTTGTTTTACTCGCCCAGTCGAGGAGCGAGCCGAGATCAATCTTGTAGCGGTTTTGGACCAGAATATACTCCACGGTCTTTTCCATAATGGCTCGACGAATGGTTCTCGTGCTGACGCCAAAGAATTTGGCAGCTTCGGAAACGGAGAGGCGAATGTCGGTGTTTTCCATAGGTGTAATGATTCCCGTATCCTTACGTCTTATGCGAACCTTAGCCAAATTCTTATCCCCAGTCCCATCCTCCGCCTATACGCTATATGCTACACGCTCATATATCAGTTCCTATTATATACATTCCCTAAAAAAAGTGCTAAGGTTACCGGTAATTTTGGCGCTGTAATTTCTGTCGCAGCTTTGCGTCTTATTCCATGTCAGCACTTCGTGAAAAATTTCTCGCCTTTCGTGTCCGTCGATATAACGACCGGGATGCTTTTGGGGAAATCTACGATCTGTTTGCAGACCGCATTCGTCGGTTTCTCGTCTTTAAACTTCCCCGAACGGAGGACGCGGACGAGCTCACAAGTGAGGTGTTTTTGCGCGGTTGGGAGTACATGTCGAGCGGTGCAGTGAATAACCTCAATGCATTTTTCTTCCGGATCGCACGGAATCTCGTGGCAGACTTTTACCGTAAATATAAGCCAACGGATGGCATTGAGCGCGCGGAACATGTCGACGACGGCATATCGGTACAAGAAGCAGTTGCAACAAAAATAGAAGGTGATGAGCTGCTCGTAACACTACGCACCTTAAAGGATGAATATCGTGAGGTTCTTGTCATGCGGTACCTGAGTGAAATGGAAGTGGGGGAAATTGCGTCTGCTTTAGAGAAGACCCCAAACAGTGTTCGGGTGCTCCTCCACCGCGCAAAGAAAGCGCTTCAAGAAAAAGTGGTATGAACCAAATTGCTGCACAACTTCGATCCGTAAAGCACCGCGAATCCGCTGGTGCGTGTTCTGCTGATCAGCAGTTGGCTGGCAAGCGCGCTGTGCTGACCGCGATTGGCGGGAGTCTTGATGGAGCGTCAGCCGCATCACTCCGTACAACGTATGTTCTTTGGCTTTCGCACTCGTTCATTTCTCGTCCGGTTGCGATCGGTGTTGCCGGATTCGTTCTTGCGGGAAGTGGGTTGATGACTACGGTGAGTGCAGCACAAACGAGCTTGCCCGGTGATGTGCTCTATAGCGTGAAACTCATCAATGAGCGCGCACAGCTCCAACTTGCTTCCCTCGATCGTCGTGCTGTGCTTCATACCGAATTTGCGCAACGTCGTCTCCGCGAGGTCGAACAGCTCCAATCGGACACATCTACCCGCGACACTTCTCTCGTGACGGAGACGATGAACGCCTACACGCAGGAAGTTGCATCGGCAAGCCAGAATCTTCGAGAGCTTCAGGCGTCTGGTAATGCTTCAACGGTTGCTACTGCGAATCAAGTGGATCAAAATCTTGCAACGCTGAATACCACGATTACAAATACCTCTGTTCCATTGTTATCGACCGATGGATCACTTGCGGCATCGTCTGCGCTTTCTACCACAAAGGGTGTTCAGGAAGATGTCATTACGGTTGCCGTAGAAGCGAACGATTATGAAGATACCGCGGCATCGGAACAAGATTTGCAAGAAATGTTCATGCGACAGTTTGGAGAAATTACCACACGGAAGGCGTTTGACGATCATCGCATCTCTGTCATTCGCACCTCATTGAAGCGCAACGTAGCGATTCTCGGAAGTCTCCAGATTGCATCCGAATCTGATCTCGTTCGACTGGAGCGGAGTATGGATATCGCCATCGCGGATGTGATGCCGGCGTTGGATCTCTTGAGTTCAGGTGCACATCGTTCCGCATTCGACACGTTGCAACATGCGGATTTGGTCCTTCGAGGTATCGAGGCCGCAATTGCGGACATCGAAACCGCAATTACTAGTACATTTATGACGGAGGAAGGATCGACATCCGACGTGGAGCGCACGACGCCCGATGATGCTTTATCAACACCAGGAACTGAAACGTAAGAGGAATCTCGCGTTTCACGGTTCCTTCACGGTCGACCTCGTGTGAGATCGTCCGTGAAGGGATTGTGAAGACAATTCCAACCCAATTACCAAAGGCGCACGTTGAAAATGGTCGAGGCCGCATGGCCGCGTTTCCGCCTTCTACTCTTTACCCCCGTTTGGGGGAAAAAAGGATCTCAAGAAGTTATGCAAAACGTTCTTCAAACCGGGAAGCGTGCGTTGTCCGTCGCAGTCGCGACCGCAACGATGCTCTTTACCGTCGGTGCGGGCTTGTTGCAGCCAGCGGTTGCAGCAGCAGCATCAGCTGGAGACTTGATCAAGGGCACCTCGCTCTCGACAGTCTATTACTACGGTTACGACGGGATGCGCTACACGTTCCCGAACGAAAAGACCTTCATGACGTGGTTCGAGGATTTCGATTCTGTAACCACGATCTCAGACAGTGCGCTTGCGGACTTGAGTCTCGCGGGCAATGTTGTGTACCGCCCAGGTTCGTACTGGATCAAGGTCCAGTCGGATGACAAGGTGTACGCAGTGTCGACCGACGGCTCGATCCATTGGATTGAATCTGAGGATGTCGCAGTGGACTACGCAGGCTCATCATGGGCAAGCATGGTTCAGGACGTTCCAGATGTGTTCTTCACAGATTACTCGGTAGGATCATCCCTCATGGAAGCAACCGCATTTGACGGTATGTTGTACATGGATGGTGGAAGCTACTACATCGCTTGGGACGGTGAGGCACGCATGGTCAGCTCAGCTGGCCGCAGTGCAAACAATCTCCAGGACGATTTCTTCCTTTCAGGTGACGGAATCGACGCAAGTAGCCTTTCTGCTGGTGCCGAGATCACCGACGACGTTCTCGCCGTCATGGATGTCGCACAGACTGAAACGGATACAAGCTCAACAACGGGTGGTGTGAGCGTTTCGCTCGCATCGTCAACCCCAGCATCGATGACGATTCCAGATGAAGCATCGAACATTAGCGTGACGACGTTTATGATTACTGCTGGAGATGCAGCAGAAATTGACGTGATGAATGTCTCCCTGATGGGTCTTGGCGCAACTGCGACAATCGCATCAGGTGGTGCATATCTCTACGAAGATGGCACGCGTTTGACGGATGGAAAGAGCTTCAACTCTTCCACGCGTCAGGCAGCCTTCGGTTCATTGAACCTCGACTTTGCAGCGGGCGAAACCCGTTACATTTCCGTGGTGGTGGACATGGGCAGCAACGATCTCTCGACGACGTTCTCCGTTGGTCTTGAGGGCGTTGATAGCATCGAGGCAAGTGGTGATGTTTCTGGCTCGTTCCCAATTGAGGGCAACACCATGAGCGTCATTAACTCTGCAGTGGGTATTGTCACGATCACTGACACGGGATCCCTCACGAACCCAGTGCTCGGTGAGCAGGATGCAATCATCAGCAAGTTCAAGCTTGCGGTAGATGCAACAGAAGACGTCTCTCTTCAGCGTGTTACGCTGAAGCTCGGCGGAACTTCGAGCTCTACCGATCACAGTGACTACCAGTTGTATCAAGGTGACACATGGTTGGCAGCAGGAACGAACATCGGCAATGATCTTGTCTTGTTCGATCTCGCAACTCCATTCTCTATTGAAAAGGGAGCTGACCGTACCTTTGATGTCATGGCAGACATTGGTGGTTCGGCTGCAGAAACCGTGACGGTATACTTGGATAACAGTGCAGACCTTTACCTCACTGGAGACGATTACGGCTTCGGAACAGGTATTGTTCGCACAGGTTTTGATGGAACATCTGGAAACATTTCAACCACCACCATTCAGGGCGGTGACTTGACGGCTTCCTTCAGCGGTCCTTCCGCATCGGATGTCAGCAACACCACAAAAAACTTCTCTCTTTTTGAGGGAACGGTGGTGGCAGACCGCGCGATGACCATCACTGCTATGCCAATGAACTTGGCCATGGTGAATGATGACGCAACTGGTCTCGAAGTTGATCCAATCTCCGATATCCGCATCATCAATGCCGATACTGGCGCATTGTTGATGGGACCACTCGATTTGGGTTCGACTGATGCTGATGACACGGCAGAAGTATTGGCCTTCACGGATGACTTCGATATGGATGCAGGTGAAACCTTGAACTTCAAGGTGACCGCAGACATGGAATCAACCGCAGAAGCTGCAGATACCTTCACGCTTACTATGGATCTTACGACGGGTATGACTGCAGAAGATAGCAATGGTGATTCCATCACCAGTGTGATCCCAACTGCAGACTTGGCGGGTAATGCACAAACGGTCGTCGTGTCTGGTCTCACCGTTACTGTGGCGTCAACGCCAGTGGGAGCAAAGACCTACGTTCGCGGATCGTCTGACGTGACGTTTGTTTCTTTCAATTTCACCGCAGCAAATGGCGGCGCAATTGAAGTGACAGACTTCAGCCCAAAGATGACCGTCAGTGAAGACGACACTGTGACGTGGTTGGCCGGACAGGAACCTGTCACGACAGGAACCTCTTCGCTTGATCGTATTACGTCATGTTCATTGTATGAAGGAGATACATTGATTGCTGGACCAGAATCTGTTGCATCCGCAACAACTGGATACATCAACTTTGCAGACTTCTCATACGATATCGCTGCAGGTACAACGAAAACGTTGACTGTTGAGTGTAACTTGGCGAACATTAACCCTTCAACGGATGATGCCTTCGCAGTATTCCTTGATGTCGCAACCGACGTCACGGCATTAGACAGTGAAGGAGATACAGCAACGGTGACGGGTGCAGATATCAACTGGGCAGATAGTGCCGTCACCACGGACCCTACAACATGGGTCGTGGTAACGAACGCTGGTTCGCTCGCAGTTACTGCAGCGTCAGACACGCCAAATGCAGATTTCTTGTTGACTGGTTCAACCAGCAACATGGTATCGAAGTTCCGTTTTGACGCCACCAACGAAGCATTCGTGGTGAACCGTTTGACGGTAACAGAAGATCAGGCTGAATCAGTGAATGGCACGTCGAACTCGAACGCATACGCGAATAACGTATCGCTCGTGACGATTAGCTACCCAGATTCAAATGGTGCAACCGCAACGGCAACTGGTGCGTTGACCGGAAACGAGGTCACCTTCAATAGCCTGGACTTCTATGTCGGCAAGGATGATCACGAAGAGGTCACGGTGAAGATTGATATCTCATCGACGGATCGCTCTGGCGGTTCGGCAACGTCAAACGAACGGGCTCGTATGGGCTTGTCGATTGACACGTCGGCTGACGATCAGATTCGCGCCGTCGGCAACAGTTCTGGCCAGACGCTCGATGATGACGATATCGCTGTGGCAACCGCAACAGCAGCCATGAGCACCTTCATCATTCGTGAAACCAAGCCAACCATCACGTTGAGCTCATCGAGCCCAGATGGATCTGGCTTCACGCCAGGAAACCAGGAATCGTTCCGCTTTAACGTTGCTGCAGCTTCTGGCGAAGACGTGGTGCTTAACAACCTCATCTTCACCTTCTCAGCTTCAGACAACGCGGCAACAGACTGGAACCAGTGTGATACGGATGACACAACTGGTGCACTCATGCTTGCGTCCGGTGCAGACTTCAAGTTCTATAACTTGACTGAGGACAGTAGTGCATCAAGCGCCCTTGCTGGCACCTACACATTGATGAAGTCGACTGGCGCAGCGTGTGATGGTACGGACGTGGATGTCGCCTTCGTGAAGTTGGTGCTCACCACGGCTGAAGTGGTCCCAGCAGGTAGCACGTATGTCTACTCGTTGTGGGTCAACTCAGATTCCGCAAACTCGGTGAACAACGACTCGTTGCAGATCGGTATCGCTGGTGATCCAATCACCACAACGTACCTCAACGTGTCGAACGCCGCGAACGATGCGGATATCGTAATCACTGCAACCACAGTCAACGTCGATACCGCGCTCGACACCTTCTATGTGGGTGACGTAATCAACATGGACGTGGATGACAGCGGTGTCGCTGACTCGGACGAGGAAAAGATGCTGATCACATCAATCACTTCCAACGCCCTGACGGTGATCCGTGGCTACCTCAACTCTACGGTTGAAGCAGCTGACGCAGACGCAGACTCCGATGATTACGAAGTGACCGATGACGTTCAGCGCCTCCCATCAGCATTGCTGTGGCAGGATGACGGATCGACGACGGTTTCGACTTCAACAGCGGAGTACTACGGTGCATACTTGGTTGACAGCCTTCCAGTGGTTGGTAACGCAATCTCGTTCTAATCGAATGGGTTGAGTTCCACCATTGGTTCGCGTGATACCAGCAAAGGCCGCCCTCAGGGCGGCCTTTGTGTTTACTTCCACTCAAAACCCCGGCCGTAAGGCCGGGGGCAGCCAAACAGCTGT
>CAYHKX010000015.1:0-7901 GCA_964357305.1 uncultured Gammaproteobacteria bacterium
ACCATACCGTTGGCAAGCGCTATTGATGTAGCCACAGTAATTGAGGATAACGATGTCTCTGAAGCTGATGCGGTTGTTCCCGTGATAGCGATCACCTCAAGTTCTCATCTCACCACATCACCACTCGCACGATTCTCCTGGAAGCAGACGGATTGGCGCACATACGAGTTTACGCTTGCGGACCAGCCGGAGGAGAGTGTGCAGTTTCATTGGGACTTTGGTGACGGTGCCACAAGTGTGCAGCCGCAGATCCTTCATGCATTCTCTGGCCCTGGCGTCTACACGGTGACACTCACGATTGTTGATCGTGCGGGAAATATTCTTTCGGACGCAGAGACGTTCGATGTCACGTTTTTTCATCTCGACAATCCGCAGGTGATCGGCTTGATCATTCTCTTGTTCATCGCGTTGTTTTCATTCGGTTTTGCCTTTATCAAACTCCGTTCCCCATATGATCAAGGCGCTCTTCACAAATAAAACGACGAGCGTCACGAGTGCAGCGGTCATCATCGGAGGCCTTTCGTTGGTTTCGCGTTTTGTTGGCGTGTTCCGTGACAACATGCTTTCGAGCATGTTCGGTGCTGGCGATGTGCTTGATGCATATACGAGCGCGTTTCTTATTCCGGATACATTGCTCCAATTGCTTATTCTCGGTGCGCTCTCCGCGAGCTTTATTCCGATCTTCTCAAAATATTACGGCAAAAATGACGAGAAAGCATGGAAGTTTACGAGCATGATCCTGAACGTGTTCGGTGCGTTGTTCGCGTTCGTCTCCATTATTGCGATTATCTTTGCGCCATGGATCACATCGTGGGTTGCACCTGGGTATAGTGAAGTAAAAATGGATATGGTGGTTTCCATGAGCCGTATTCTCTTTATTGGTGAGTTTTTCTTTGCGGCATCTATGGTGTTCGGTTCGGTGCTCCAGGGAACAAAGCGGTTTTTCCTGTACGCCCTTGCGCCAATCGTCAACAACCTTGGCATTATTTTTGGTGCGTTTATGTTCGTACCGATCATGGGACCGATTGGGCTTGCCTGGGGTGCGGTGTTTGGCGCAATGCTTCACGCGACACTGCAAGGAATTGGTGTGTACGCGCTTGGGTATCGTCATACGTTCCATATTGATTGGCGTGATCCAGATTTGCGTACCACGAGTGTGCAAATGGTGCCGCGTGTGCTCGGCCTCGCGGTGAATCAATTGAATTTTGTCGCCATGGGTGCGCTGGCAACGCTGTCTGTGGTCGGTTCCGCCACCGTATTGAAATTTGCATACAATCTGAACTCATTCCCGATCGGTATTATTGCGATGGCGTATGCTGTTGCATCATTCCCGACGATGTGCGAACGGCATGCAGCGAAGGATACGCTCGGGTTTGTTACGGCGTTTAGTCACGCGGTTCGACAAGTATTACTCTGGATTATTCCTGCAACAGTGATGTTCTTACTTCTTCGTGCGCAGCTTGTGCGTTTGGCATTCGGTCGAGGAAAGTTTGACTGGGACGCCACTATCATGACCGCAGATACTCTTGCATTCTTTGCCTTCAGTTTTACTGCACAGGCAGTGATTTATATTGTTGTGCGCGCATTCTTTGCTATTGAAGATACAAAATCTACATTCTTCGCTGGTCTGTTTGCCGCGGCAATCAACATCGGGCTCGGGTACTGGCTTACGCCGATATATGGCGTTGCTGGGCTTGGCGCGGCATTTTCTTTTTCCGCGATTATTCAGGTTGCATTGTTATGGGCGATGCTTCGGTATCGCGTTGGTCCGCTCGATGAATGGCGGATTGTCCGTTCTGCGGTGCATTTCACGGTTGCCGGACTGCTTGCTGGATTTTTTACGCAATTCATGAAATATCTTGTCGTTGAGTATATTCGGTTGAATACGTTTGTTGGAGTTTTTCTGCAAACGTGTATTGCTGGTGGTGTGGGGTTGGCGGTGTATTTTGGAATCGGGCTTTTACTTCGGAATGAGGAAGTCCGCTCATTCCTCTTGGCGTTGCATCGAAAAGTATTGCGACAGGCGCGGCCGCAAGAGATCATGAGTCAGGACGTGTGATGAACGATGTTTTTTTCTTGACTAAACGCACAAATATTGTAGTATTACGCTTCATTGATTGATGAAGCGCTGGTATGAAATTCACAAAATTCCGAATCGTCGTACTTGTGGTTGGTGTGGTAATTCTTTTTGGTTTTGGATATGCGTTTTCAAGTCCATCGAATGCGCAGATATTTGTTACCGATGTCGTAAAGCGTGGATCAGTCGTACAGACGGTGGAAGTGACGGGAGAGCTGAAGAGCGTTTCTGATCTTGCGCTTTCGTTTGAAACCTCCGGAGCGGTGTCGTCAATTTCTGTTGCGGTTGGTGATGAAGTGAAGGCCGGCGATGTGCTCGCGGAACTCGGCACAAGCGAGCTTGGCGCTACGGCAGAGCAGGCACGTCAGGGTGTCGTTGCCGCACAGGCTGAACTCGATTTACGTCTCGAGGGTATTTCTTCCGAGGAAGAAGTTGCGGAGCGTGCCGGTGTTGCGGTTGCGGAAGCACAGTTGAGTGCAGCGTCCATCGATTTGGATGCGGCGTTGACCGCGCAAATCACTGGTGATGCTCAGGATGCTGCAATGTTTGCGTCCGCACAATCGGATTACGATCAAGTTGCTGCGCAGAATGCTGAAGCAACGTCACAGGCCGCAGAAGACTTAGACGTCGCTCTTGACGCGTCGTTGATTACGATTCGTGCAGGATTGCAGTCCGCTGATCAGGTTCTCGGCGTTGAGAATACCATTCTAAACATCGATATCGATCAGTACGTTGGCGTGCTCGATCAAACCACGTTGAATGATGCTGAAGATGCGTTCGAACAAGCCGCGGAAATGCGTGACGATGCAGAAGACGATGTGCTTGCGCTCACGTCATCGTCTACGGAAGCAGAAGTGCTCATGGCGTACGCTAGCGTTTCAACCGCATTATCGTTCACATCGAACACATTGCTTTACACGAGTCGCGTGCTGGATGCGAGCGTGAGCGATAGTGGTGATTTTTCTAATGCAGATCTTATTGCGATTCGCGCAACAATTGCTGCGGAACGTTCAACGGTTTCCGCTGAAATTTCCACTTTGCTTTCTGCGAAGCAGGCATATGACTCCGCAATTCGTTTGGCGGATGATCGTCAAACGGATGCAGCGAATGCACTTGCGCTTACAGAAGCACAGGAAGCTTCAGGTGAAGCGTCGCGTGAGGCAGCAGTCGCAAAGGCGAATGCCTCGGTTGCGGTGCAGACGGCGAATGTTGCTCAGGCTCAGGCACGACTCGCACAAGTGCTTGCTGATCCTCGCGATATCGATGTTGCTGGACTTCGTGCTGCGGTTGGTCGTGCGCAGGCAGAATATGTCGGTGCAACCGCACGACTGCGCAAAGCGCAGGTCATTGCGCCAATCGACGGGATTATTACCAATATTGCGTTCGATATTGGAGAGCAGATTTCTGTGGGCACCACGATGATTTCGGAGATTGCAGGAAATGACACATATGAATTAATGCTTGATGTTCCGGAAGCGGATATTGCAAAACTCGCAGCAGGCCAGATTGCTGATGTGACATTTGATGCGTTTGGTGATCGAGTGGTGTTCAGCGGCACGGTGTATTCTGTGAGCCCTGCAGCGCACGTGATCTCTGATGTGGTGTTCTACGAAGTGAAAGTTGTCCTGAATGCAGATCAGGATGTATCGATGGTAAAATCCGGAATGTCTGCAGATGTCATCATTCACACGAACGATCGCGTGAACGTGTTGTACGTCCCAAGCCGTGCGATTCTCGAAAGGAACAATGCGCCCTACATTCGTGTGCCAAAGAACGAGCATGAGTTCGAGGAAGTTCCAGTGACGCTTGGGGTAAAGGCAGATGACGGGCTTACAGAAATTGTGAGTGGTGTGACGGATGGTCAGACCGTTATTGTTTCGATCACGTCGAAATAGGTATGTCAGAGAACGTCATGAGCATGCGCGGCATTGTGAAGGCGTATCAAAACGGTGATGTTCAAACGTCGGTGCTTCGTGGCGTGGATCTCGATATTGTCCGTGGTGAATTTGTGGCACTGATGGGCCCGTCCGGATCTGGAAAGTCCACGCTCATGCATATCATGGGATTTTTGGACCAAGTCGCAGAGGGCACCTACATGTTTCAAGATCGTGATGTGAGTCGTTTAACGTCCGATGAGCTCGCAATAATGCGCCGTGGTGAAGTGGGATTTGTGTTTCAGGCGTTTCATTTGTTGCCACGTCTCACCGTGCTTGAGAATGTGATGTTACCGTTGGTATATTTGGATGTACCAATGAAAGAACGTCGCGACCGAGCACAAAACGTATTGACGGACGTTGGTCTTGCTGAACGCCTTGAGTATCTCCCGAATCAGCTTTCTGGCGGACAGAAACAGCGCGTGGCTATTGCACGATCGCTCATTACGGATCCTGCCGTGATCTTTGCGGATGAACCAACGGGAAATTTGGATTCTAAATCAAGTGAGCAGGTGTTGGTATTGTTGCGCGATTTGCATCAGGCTGGACGAACCATTGTGATGGTGACGCATGAAATGGATGCGGCCGCGTACGCCTCTCGTATTATTCGCATGAAAGATGGTCTTGTCGCGTAATATGAAAATGAATGATCTTCTCAATGCATCATTTGACTCTATTCGTCGCAACACTTCGCGATCATTATTGACGGTGCTCGGGATTATTATCGGCATCGCCGCCGTCATTTTGATGCTCTCGATCGGTCAGGGTGCACAAGGCTACGTATTGAGTCAGGTTGCAGACTTGGGGAGTGATCAGATTTTTGTGGAGGCAGGATCGGGTGATATGTCGTCTGGCCCACCGAGCCCATTCACTGCACAAACCTTAACGCTCGATGACGTGAAGGAGCTTCGTCGTCGTGGTCCGTTTTCTTTTGTTTCAGCAACGGTATTATCAACGGGATCTGTACAGGCCGATGATGAAAGTATTTTTGTTGATCTTGCCGGCGTTGATGAGCATCAATTGCTGGTATTTCCTGCGGAAGTCTCTTCTGGACGATTTTTGGATGAATCCGATGTTGATGCGTATGCGAATGTGGCTGTACTCGGATTTGATATCGCGGAGCAATTATTTGGTGAGCAAGACCCTGTCGGTGAACGGGTGAAGGTAAAGGGGAAGGGATACCGCGTGATTGGTGTGATGGAGCCACAGGGAAGTAAATTCTTTTCGAACTTGGATAATCGTGTCTATTTGCCGGTAACCACCATGCAGCGTGAAATTCTTGGGGATGATCACGTAAACTTTATTGCCATGCGGGCAATTGGAGACTTAGACGACGCGAAAGAAGAAGCGCGTTGGATTTTGCGAGATACGCATAATATCGACAATCCCAACGGTGAGCTTGCAAAGGACGATTTCGCGATTTCAAGTCAGGAAGATGCTGTAGAGATTATTGGTTCCGTTGGGTTTGCATTGACGGTACTTTTGGCGGCGATTGCGGCAATTTCTCTTGTGGTTGGTGGTATTGGCATTATGAATATCATGCTGGTGTCGGTGACAGAGCGTACACGAGAGATTGGATTGCGCAAGGCGATTGGCGCGACGGAGCGAGATATTTTGAAGCAATTTTTAGCAGAGGCGGTGATGCTTACCATCGGCGGAGGTCTTCTCGGGGTGCTTATTGGTGTCGGCGGATCGCTGATGATCGGTTTTGTGCTGACAAAGATCGTTATCGGATGGGCGATCGTGGTCCCCCCATTTGCCGTGTTCCTCGCGTTTGCGGTTTCTTCCGTGGTCGGCCTCGTGTTCGGCATCTATCCCGCAAAACGCGCCGCAAAACTCGACCCAATTGAAGCACTACGGTACGAGTAGTACAATCCGCCTATTCCTTTCTATGCTTTCTACAAACGAGATTCGCCAAAAGTACCTTGAGTTTTTTCAGAAGCACGGCCACGTCGTCGTACCGTCATCCTCGTTGGCGCCAGAAAACGATCCAACGACCTTATTTACCGGATCAGGAATGCAACCGATGATCTCGTATCTTCTCGGAGAGGCTCACTCAGCGGGAACCCGCATCGTCGACAGCCAAAAGTGTTTCCGTTCTGGAGACATAGAGGAAGTCGGTGACAATCGTCACACCACGTTTTTTGAAATGCTCGGGAACTGGAGTCTGGGCGATTACTTTAAGAATGAGCAGATTCCGTGGATGTACGAGTTTTTGACGGGGGAGCTGAAACTTGATCCAAAACATCTTTATGTCACCGTATTCCGTGGGAGTCCAGAGATTGGCGTAGCGCGTGATGACGAAGCGGTTGCGCTTTGGACGAAATGTTTTGCGACTGCGGGAATTGAAGCAAAACTCGTTGATAATGCCGAGGATGGTGGAATGCAGGGCGGGCGTATCTTTTCGTATCCAGAAAAAAAGAATTGGTGGAGCCGTGCTGGTGTGCCATCGAACATGCCAGTGGGCGAACCGGGCGGGCCAGACACGGAAATGTTTTGGGATTTTGGTGTGGAACGCGGACTGCATGAGGCGTCGGTGTGGAAGGGTGAGCCGTGCCACGTGAATTGTGACTGCGGTCGATTCATGGAAATCGGCAATAACGTGTTCATGCAGTACGTGAAGACCGCAGATGGCTTCAAAGAACTACCACAACAAAATGTAGACTTCGGTGGTGGGTTAGAAAGAATTGCCGCTGCGGTTGCTAATGATCCAGATATCTTTAATTTGGATATCTTTAAGAAAGCAAAAGAGAAAATTTCTGTCATATCCGGTCGAAATTATTCTTCGCAAACCATCAACATCGATGGGTTTGGAAAAGTGGAATCATCTCCTGGAACCATTTACGCGTATCGAGTAATCCTCGATCATATTCGTGCGGCAACGTTTCTCATTGGCGATGGAGTTTTGCCGGGCAATAAAGATCAAGGATATTTCGTTCGTCGTCTTATTCGTCGAGCCGTGAGGTATATTCGTTCATTTGAAAATGCAAAGGTTCTCGTTCGAGCGGTTGCAGAGACGTTTATCGATATGTATGCAATGGCATATCCAAACCTTGAGGAAAAGCGCGAAGCGATTCTTTTTGCGCTTGAGACTGAGGAGTCAAAGTTTGCGAAGACGATCGAACAAGGTCTACGAGAACTAAAAAAGATTGTTGATCGTGGAAATGGGGTAACGGGGACTGATGCGTTTAATTTGTATCAGTCGTACGGTTTTCCGCTCGAGTTGACGACGGAAGAATTGCAGCGTTCGTATAGCCTTACGGTTGACGTTGATCAGTTCGCGGGAGAATTCAAGAAACACCAGGATCTCTCGCGCGCAGGAAGCGAACAGAAGTTTGCTGGCGGGCTCGCGGATCATTCGGTAGAGACCACAAAGCTCCACACGGCCACGCATGTGTTGCATCAGGCGTTGCGGATGGTGCTAGGTGACCATGTTGCGCAGAAGGGAAGCAATATTACTGCAGAGCGATTGCGTTTTGACTTTTCGCACGGAGAGAAAATGACGCCGGAGCAGATTGTTGAGGTTGAGAAGATTGTGAATGAGCAAATAGCGAAGGATCTGCCCGTGAGCTTTGCGATGGTGACGGTGGATGAAGCAAAGGCGCAGGGCGCGATTGGGTTGTTTGAGGACAAATACGCGCAGGTTGGTGACAAAATTAAGGTGTACTCGATTGGTGATTTTAGTAAGGAAATTTGTGGTGGGCCGCACGTTGAGCGGACGGGGGAGCTGGGTGGAATCACCATCGCGAAGGAGGAGGCAGTATCAGCTGGTGTGCGACGGATCAAGGCGGTGCTGGGAAAGCGAGCGTAGCATGGTCTATAAAAAGCGATGCGGCCAGGCTTCCGGGGAGGAAGCCTGGCCGTTTGCGTAGCGCCCGTTTGGCGGTAAC
>CAYHKX010000016.1:0-7869 GCA_964357305.1 uncultured Gammaproteobacteria bacterium
AGACGGTCAAAATATAGCATGAATTATCCCCGATTAGGAAGTCTGAAGGCGTAGGTTAATAGGTTAAGTGTCGTTTTAGACCCCTGGGAGGATTAGTAGATTTTTCTAGGGTTTTTGCCTAAAATGATAAAAAGTCTGAAACAAAAACCTAGCTTATGATAAGCCGCCAAGAATTCGTCGAAACGCTACAAGAGCGGTTCGGTATTAAGAACGAAGTAGAGCAAAACAAGGACTTGCGTTATGTGATGTACGTCCGCAAATCGACAACGGATGAAGCGAAGCAAGTACGATCTATCGGTGACCAGATCAGCGACTGCAAGCGCAGGGCGGTGACAGCGGGGATCAGAATCAGCGACCGAGATATTGTGGTAGAGACGGAATCCGCCAAGGAAGCTGATATGCGGCCGAAGTTTCGGAAGATGCTCGATGAGATTAAGGCTAATCGTTACGACGCTATCCTGGCATGGCATCCTGATCGCCTGTCTCGCAACATGAAAGAGGCGGGGGAGATTATCGACCTGATCGATAAGGGAGTCATCAAGAATCTTCTTTTTGACAGCTACACGTTCACAAACGACACGTCGGGCAAGACAATGCTTGGAATGATTTTTGTGATGTCCAAGCAGTACTCAGACCATCTAAGCGACGGCGTGAAGCGTGGAATCAGAAACAGCACACTGGAAGGTGCTTATTTGCGTACCGCCAAGCATGGCTATTACAAGATCGCCGATCACAAGCTCAAGCCCGACGACGAGAACTTCCTGATCATCAAAAATTTGTTCGACATGAGATTGGAAGGAAAGGGCCTTAAAGAACTTTCCGACTATCTCAAGCAAGTAGATTACCCAGTCAAAACAAAGCACGGCCAAAGAAAGAAACAAGACATGAGTATCGCAAGAGTTTCTGATATTTTGCGGAACCCTATTTTCGCTGGGATTTTGATTTATGGAGATGTCGTCGTTGATCTTGTTGAAAAGTATGGCTTTACGCCAGCTGTCTCCCTGGATGACTTCATGAAAATCTGCCCAATCGAGGCTATCTGCAAAGGTTACAAGCTGATGCTGAAGATAAAGCCGAAGGGTTCAGTAAAAGCGAACTTCATGCGCGGGATGGTGACCTGCGGAGATTGCGGTCGATTGATGTCAACGGGACTCACTTCAAAGGAGAAAAAGGGTGTCGTTGAAAGGCGGTTGCTTTTACGCTGTGATACCGATGGATGTCCACGACACAATAAGTCGATACGCGGGAAAGTGATCGTTGATTTCGTTAAAGCCTTTCTTCAAACTCACCCTTTCAACAACCCGAAGGCTTACGCGAGTTATAAGACGGAAATGGTGCGACTGATCGCGGAACGAACTAAGCACGAGGATAGCGAACTTCGGGTCGCCCTGTTTCGATCTGGTGCGCTTAAAACCAAGCTGGAATCAACAAAAGAGTATGTCTTACAAGAGAAAGACCCTCTACTGAAAAAAGAATTCGCCAAGGACATCCGTGAATACTCAACGGAGGCCAAGGCACTCGCAAAGTCGATCAAAGAAATGCGAGAGAGGAAAGACCGAAAAAAGGAGGAAATTTACACCTATGACGAGTTTCTCGAACTGTTCAAAAAATTGGCCAATGTTATTGATAAATTCAAGACGATGAAAGACTTGGACATAGCCATCAAAAAAATGTTCTCGAACTTTGTCATTAAAGACAAGAAAATCGCTAGCTATACGCAAAATTCCCCTTTCGGGGAACTTGCTGGCCACGGAGATTCCGTGATGGTGACTCCACCGGGAATCGAACCCGGATTGATGGCTTGAGAAGCCACTGTCCTAACCGTTAGACGATGGAGCCGTAGAATGTTTCCTTAAAAAGTGAGGGGCGACTACTTTGAACGACGGTAGTATATCAAAAAATCGATTTCCGTCAACGCGAATTTCTTCCATACCCACAGGGTACCTCAACACATATCCGTCATCTTATCCTCAGACAAACTTGCTGCAGTATTTCAGCAGGAATATCGTTACAGAGTATTTCTCTAATAGAATAAGATTATGTGTGGAATT
Organism: uncultured Gammaproteobacteria bacterium; assembly: GCA_964357305.1. Taxonomy (GTDB): domain Bacteria; phylum Patescibacteriota; class Patescibacteriia; order UBA9934; family UBA9934; genus CAIKHN01. Next base: position 2,052 of record CAYHKX010000016.1, read on the forward strand.
GTCGGGGTAGTTGGCGATCGTGATGCTGTCAAAAAAGTTATTGACGGATTAGCGATTCTTGAAAGTCGTGGGTACGATTCCGCCGGAGTCGCAACCCTACGAGATACCGGAGAAATTCACACCACAAAATTCGCAAGCGGCACGGAGGCGAACGCGGTCACGCAGCTGCGGAATCATGCTGCACAACACGCCGGTCACACGACCGGAATAGGCCATACTCGCTGGGCCACGCACGGCGGCAAAACCGACGAAAACGCCCATCCGCACTGGGACGAAAAACAACGCATCGCACTCGTGCACAATGGCGTCATTGAAAACTCCCATGCACTGAAAGTCGAACTGGAAGCCGCGGGCATCACATTTCGTTCCCAAACCGACACCGAGGTGATCGCGCAATTAATTGGAATATATCTCGATCGTGGCGAGCCACTGGACCTCGCCACCAAACACGCACTCGCAAAACTTGAAGGCACCTGGGGCATCGCCGTCATTTCTCCCCTAATGCCTAACACCATCATTGCTGCACGCAACGGCAGTCCGCTTGTGGTTGGCGTTGGCCGAGGCACCATGTACATCGCGAGTGAACCGTCCGCATTCAGCAACCACACGCGTGAATTTATTGCCCTACAAAATGGTGAGTTTGCTCTCATTACTCCAACCAACACCACACTGGACACCTCACGCATTGAACTCGCGCCGGAAGAAACCATCGAACTCTCCCCTGCGCCATTTCCACACTGGACGATAAAGGAAATTATGGAACAACCAGATGCGCTTGCCCGCACACTCAATCACGGCGCACGCATCCCAAACGAATTCGACGTGAAACTCGGGGGACTGGAACGGAATAAGGAAACACTTCTTGGCATTCGTCACCTCGTCATCGCCGCATGCGGAACGTCGTATCACGCTGGATTGTACGGCGCGCTTGGCATGCGTGCACTCAATGCATTCGATACCGTGCAAGTCGTGGATGCCTCTGAACTTACTCCGCATCATTTCGCAGTGCAGGGCGCGGGACTCCTCGTCATTTCGCAATCTGGCGAAACAAAGGACACCCATCGCGCGATTCTCATTGCGCAAGACCTCGGCGTACCAACATTCTCCGTGGTGAATGCGGTTGGTTCGCTCATTGCGCGCACAACGAAATGCGGCGTGTACCTCAACGCGGGACGCGAACATGCCGTTGCGTCAACCAAAGCGTTCAGCACCCAAGTTGTGGCACTCGAGTTAATTGCGACATGGTTCAGCATGCACCGCGACACAGAACGCGAACGACGTCGCCACCTCATTGACGAACTCCGCCGTGTGCCAACACTCGTGAAAACCGCGCTTGACACTCGAGATGTATGCAGACGCATTGCAGAAACACTCGTAAACGCTGAGCATTGTTTTGTGCTTGGGAAAGGCCCGTGCGAGGCAATCGCTCGGGAAGGCGCGCTGAAAATTAAAGAAATCACATACCTTCACGCAGAAGGGTACCCGGGCGGAGCGCTCAAACACGGTCCGTTCGCACTCATCGTGAACAACACACCAGTGATTCTCTGCATTCTTGACGATCAACACGGTCAACTCATGCGCACCGCAGCCGAAGAAGTTCGCGCACGTGGCGCGCGCACGATTGTGATTACCGATAATCCAAAACTCGCGGAGGGCGTGGCGACGGAAACAATCCTCATTCCAAAATGCGGTGTGCTCACTGGACTCGTCGCCAATATCCCAATGCAAATCCTTGCGTACGAACTCGCGGTTCTCAAAACCATCAATCCGGATCGCCCCCGCAACCTCGCAAAAGCCGTAACGGTAGACTAAACAACAATCTCCCCTTGTCGTAGCACCACAACCCCACGCACATCATCCCAAGCCACAAGCGTAGAAGGTGCACGTTTTGGAAGGACGCCTGCATCAAAAATGCAATCGGGCTGAATCGCCTCACGCGAGAACCGATGAAATATGTCTTGCGCACTGTACAGCTCTGGCTCACCGGAAATATTCGCACTCGTTGAAACAATCGGAACGCCAAGTCCATCAACCAACGCGTTTGCAATCGCATGTGATGATCGACGGATCGCGAGGGTACGATGCGTGAAGCATTGCGATGCGATACTCGTTTCCGCATGAATCGGCACCACAATATTCAATGCCCCAGGCCAATGATTCTCTGCAAGACCACGAAGTTCAGATCGCCATACCACACACCGATCTCCAAACGCATCGTTCGATGGGAGGAGTACGGTAATCCCCTTCCCTTCTGGTCGATGCTTCACGGCAAACACCCGAGCAACCGCATGAGCATTCGTGGCATCGCACCCAATGCCGTACGATGTTTCCGTTGGGTACACGATCACCCCACCGGAACGCAAAACATCAATCGCTTCTTGAATATCTGTAGTGAGTTTCATACAGAGCGCTACGACATCAACCACGAATCCTCTTGCCTACACAACAATTCTGGTGCACGCATTGGCTCGGCAAGAATATCCTTCACCGCCTTTTCCATACGCGCACTTTGCGAACCTTTCACAAACACAATATCGCCTGCACGCACATGTGCGTCGAGCCATCGACCGGCTTCAATTGCATCTGCACAACGAATCACGTGCTCAAGTTTCATCCCTTCACGCATCGCAACATCGGCCGCAAGCGCCATTGTTGGCCCAACGGCAACAAATATATCTGCCACACTCGCAATGCGTTGTCCGATATTTGCGTGCGCTTCGTCCGAATACGTCCCGAGTTCTGCCATAGCACCAAGCGCGGCAATACGACGCGCCGTTGAACGCAATGTTTTGAAGCTCCCCAACACCTCAAGTCCTGCCGTCGTCGAAGCCGGGGCGGCGTTGTACGAATCATCAAGAATCAGCGAACCCTTAATTCCCGCAAGCGGACGCATCCTCCCTGGGAGTGACGAAAAGTGTTCGTTCAACGCCTTGGCCGCACGCTCAAGCGGTACATCGCAGTGTTTCGCAACAAGAAGCGCTGCGGCACATGCGGAAACTGCTGCGCTTCCAAGGACGTTTCGCAACGCAAGATTCACCGTCTCGCCTTCCACAACAATTGATCCTTTCGTGATAATAGGCGAAACGCACGTTCCATATGAGTACTGCTCAATAATCTTATTCTAGATATACGTGATTGTTGAATGGTGCCCGGATGTTCCATATGTCACCACTGGCGCAAGAGATTTCTTTCGCATTTGTGCCACAGTTACGTCATCTGCATTCAGAATAACGACGCCATCGACCGGAACATTTTTCACTAATGTTGCTTTCTCCTCAACGAGCGCGCCGAGATTTGGATAGTTTGAAACATGCACCGGCGAAACCGCAGTAACAACACCGATACTCGGAACTGCGATATCGCACGATACCTGAATATCGCCGGGACGATCTGCGCCGTATTCAAGCACGAGCACCTTCGGGAATTTTTTTACAAAAAGCTGCCGTACCATGAGCTTCACCCAACCCCACACATCCCCACCAGGGCTGTACTCGCCAAAAATTGCGAGAGGCACACCAAACTCATTGTTATAGTTTTTATTCGCAGTTCGCACGTCCAACGTCGATCCCAATGCAATCGCGATTGCGTGTTTTGTCGACGTCTTTCCGACACTTCCTGTCACGGCGATGACCAAGGGGCGAAACCGGAGAATTTGTCGGTGAGCGATGTATTGCAGCGCCCGAGCAACAAGGAGTTTCATAGTTTTTGTGATACAACAAACCTCAGTAGTAATATATTCGCCTATGATTGTATTCAGTCATTGCGAGCATAGCGAAGCAAACTAGGCCTAGATTGCTTCGTCGAATGATTACATCCTCCTCGCAATGACTGAAATGCATCAAGGGCGCGCATAGAGAGATAGTACAGGAAAACGGCAGCAGAAAGGAAACGGGTCGATCCTCATGCGTGTGGTTATCGCGTTGGAGCGATGCGGTAGTACTGAAGGAGATATTTCGCAATTTCACCAAAAATCGGCGCAGCAGTGCTTTCGGCGTACAAAATCTGGTCGGATTTTGGATTTTCGATTTTCACCACCATCGCGAACTTTGGAGCATCAACTGGAGCAAAGCCGGCGAACGATCCATTAAACGCCGTTTCCGAATACACGCCATTCACCGCAATCTGTGCGGTTCCTGTTTTGCCCGCAACCCAATACCCCGGAACTCCTGCACGTGTTCCGTGTCCATTCTCAACTGCAGACACCAACATGCCAGAAAGCGTCACTGCAGTTTTTGCATCAATGACTCGTCGCACGGGTTTTGGCAACATTGTATCGACAGTACCATCTGCATAGCGCATCTCGTCGACAATCTGCGGCACCATTAACGTTCCGCCATTCGCAATAGCCGCATATGCCATAGCGAGCTGTAGCGGCGTTGTGGTAATCCCTTGACCAAAACTCGCCGTTGCCGCGAACACCTCGCCATACCGATCAAGGGAATCAATATCCCCAGCAACTTCAGATTTCATTTGTACACCAGAAAGCATACCGAAACCAAAATCACGCACGTACTGTGCAAAAACATCTTTGCCCGTTCGCTGCATTGCCCACACCATTGCCGTGTTTACAGATTCTTCTAATGCCGTCGTCATCGCGATCGTTCCGTATGTTTTGTCATTCGCATTCCGAATGGTCCGATCATCCACCTTCACAAATCCAGGATCGGAAAAGGTTGAATTCGGCGTAATCGCGCCAGTATCGAGCGCCGCCGCAAGCGTGAATGACTTAAAAATGGATCCTGGCTCGTACGGCGTGAAAATAGATTGATTGTTATACACGCGAATGTCCTCAACGTGCCTAAACGTATTCGGATCAAAATCCGGCGCTCCACACATCGTAAGAATGCGTCCCGTCGACGGCTCCACAATGACCAGTGAACCACTATCTGCATCAAACCGCTCAACCCCCGCTTTTAGCATTGCACACACGGTGTACTCAACCGTGCGATCAAGAGTGAGGACAAGAGATCCACCATCAATCGCGGGCGTATACGCACGACCCCCCACACCAATCCACGAACCCGATGCATCAGCCTGCGACGCAAGAACACCCGGTGTTCCTGCAAGAAAATCTTCAAAATATCCTTCAATCCCGTATTGACCCGCGGGCTTGTCGTCGCTATTGCGCCCAATAAATCCAAGCACCTGGCCACTAAAGCCTACTTCTGGGTACGATCGCGCATCTTTCAGCACGTAGTCAATTCCGTCGATATCAAGCGCAAGTAAACGATCAAGCGACTCTGCATCCACATTCTGCGAAACAGGTTCGTACGGATCATCACTTTTTCCCAGTCGCGCAATCAAGTCCGTGATTTTCTCCACCGTAGCTTCCCGCGCAAGGCACGCCTGAGTTTTCTCGAGAACAACAGAGATGTCGGTCTGTACTGGATCAGATACCGTCGTCATTGCTGTTTCAGCGATCAACGGATCGATCGGTTCCACCGGCACCACTGCGCATGCATCCAATGCACGCAACGATGCTGCTTCATCGAATTTTCCCTGTGCCTCAAGACTGGCGATTAATGCAGATCGATCATACTCGTCAACACCATCCCATCCCAACGCCTGCGCAATGCGCTTTGCTGCATCCGTCGCGTTCGTGATCTTTCGCGGATCCGCAAACACAAACGCACGCGGCTCGTTTGTGGCAACCTCATATTCCGTTTCGTCGTCGAAATCATGCACAAGAATCCTGCCACGCTCCGGAACGAGCTGCTCGTACAATGAGTATTTCTCGTTTGCGATGTCTTGGTAGTACTGCGTAGAGACAATCTGCAACAGAAACAATTTTCCCCACAACATACCAAAAGCGATAAAC
>CAYHKX010000017.1:0-7793 GCA_964357305.1 uncultured Gammaproteobacteria bacterium
ACAATCGCGCAAAAAAGACATGGCATACAAAAGAATATTATGCACGAATGCGAAAAAGCGCCAATGGCGTCAATCCCACCGCGACCGCAAACCAGAACCGCATACCGCCGAACACGTCACCGAGATGCCAAACGATCAACCCGAAAACAATACCGAGAATACTCAGCGCAAAGTGCATAGGAATCCCCCTCCCCTGAATCGAGGAGCCCGAATTGGCTGGAACATTCAATACAAGAATCAATGGGACAATACCCAGCCACATCGCATGCACATTTACCACGGTAGACACGAATCCTGGCCGAAGGTATTCAGCAAAAAGCAGCGCGACGTACAGAGCGATGGAAACATGTGCCGTAAAACGGATCAGATCTCGGTTTACCATAATCGATCATCAATCGCATGTTTCCATGCGCGCAATTCTTCCCACACCGCAGCCCACATCGAGATCGGTTCTTTGTGGAACGTCACGATGATCCGATGAACGTCCACCGATTCTTCATCGACGACGAGTCCAGGCAATGACAACGCAAACTTATATGCGTTCGATTCCTTCACCAGCGCAGTGAGATCAAACGTTGCAGACGCCGTGCGCCAGTCGTCGCTCGTCATATCGACTCGTGGAAGGTCAGCAACAAGATATGCGAGTGTTCCATCATGTACATTCGTACTCACCGTCAGCGACCGCGCATCCGGATCGAAAAACGAGCCTCGAGACAACGCAAATTTTCCCTCCCCAGTCATTTTCACGTCCCCTGCGTCTGTGATGCCCTGCACAACACCATCAGCATCAAGCGTCGCACGAACTTTGGTATGTGCAAGTGGAATTGCGATAACGTCAGATCCTACCGTCACACGCTGTGCCGAATCTGCGTGTAATGTTTCAAACACCAATGATTTACTGTTCGTCACAAAACTTGTTTGTCGGTCTTCGGCAAGAAACCCGACGTCATCAGCAACAAACAACCGATGTTTGAACGCCATGTATCGCTGACTGGTCACGAACTTGCGCCAGACAATATCTGACGTACCCGAAAGCTCCACTCGATACACGCCCTCCGGCCAATTATTACCCGAGACGGTCAACGTTTTTGTGGCATACACTTGATTCTCTGACGTATTCTCATCGTCGACAATTGCCTGACTCGTCATCACGGTTCCCGCCTCGTTATACACGCGAATATAGCCCTCGTCGGCGCCAAACGTACGATTAATATCCTGATATGTCACGGACAAGCGAAAAGGTTCATTCTTGATGTACGTGACGTATTCATGACTCCCACGCAACGACACGTCAAAAGTCTGCGAGCTCTTGAGCGGTGTGTACGCCGATTCACGATACGTTCCCGGAAGTGTTGCACGATACGTCACGATCGCCGTTCGTGCTGGAGGATGATCAAGAAAATCCTGCACCGACGCTTTTGCGCTCTGCTTTGCAAAAACAAGAAGTTGCGATGTTTCACTTGCAGGAAGCTGTGGCCAATTGAGCGATTCGACAGCGCGATTCGACAGCGCACGGAAATCAAACGCGTACGCAGCAACATTTGTGAGTCCACCTATTTCGAAGGCATACGCATCATGCGGATCGAATTCCACGGTGACGGTCGCGCTCGTGAACACCCCGGATGGAGGAAACACGCCGATGTACGTCGGCTCCGCTATGAGTGAAATGAACACATCGCCGTCTTCCCGACGTCCGACGTCCGACGTCCGATCTCCTGGAAGGGGTGATGTGATGAACGACGAAAATTCCCCCGGCGTCCATAACACCGTACGCTCACCACCTGGTGCAGCAGCAATCCAAGATAACCAAACGAACGGTATGCACGCTGTAACGAGAATGAGCATTTTTCCAAGAACCTGCATAATTATTCCGTGGTGTTTCGAACAATACGATACAGCGTCTGATCTCGAACCGTTTCAACGAGTTCAATGTGAAGATCCATCGGCTGTAACTTCACGTCATTCAGATGTGCAACGTCAACCTCGGGTAACGTTAATCCAAAATAATACAGTCCGCTATCCACTACCGTTGGCATGATTGCATACGTGGATTCTGTACGGAGCGGAACAATGACACGACATGTCGGAAACAAAAATTTATCTGCGTGATCAACGATGACAACAATATTTGACGTTTCTTTTGCATCGCAATGTGTTTGCGCAACGATCATCTCACGCTTCACCTCGTACGTCATCAGCGCCGCTCGCGTAGCAAGAAGTCCGTCCGTTCCACCAAACACGGTCTGTGCACTCGTTGCCAGTATTCCAACAAGCGCAGCAACCGCCACTGTCGATGCCGCACGCGATTGTGCCATAAACCGATCAATACCATACGCCACAAACACGCTCGATACGACGAATAGTGGCAACCAATACCGCACATGTGAATTTCCAACGGTTACCGCATTCGGATCGATATTATCAACAACCGACCAGCTTCCATACACCGTTGCCATCCAACACGATGCAAAGAACAGCACTGCACTCACAACCTGCCAACCCTTCTGATTCGTTCGCCATGCAAGAATCGCACCAATAATTGAGAGGATCGACAGGATCGGATAGAGCTGAAATCCGTACGCGAGAACAGTATTCACCATGGCGCGAGGATGAAAACCGAATGGAAGAATATACCTCAATACGTGATCGATCATTGATGGCGCAGCAACGGCGGTACCAGAAATCACACGAAGATCCGGAAGCGTGTATCCAGTTGCAAACGGCGCGCCGTATGTTGCAGCATTGAGTGCAAAATATCCTCCAAATACCACGACAGCACCGAACATTGCCCACGCGAGCAGTTTCCATGGGATCACTCGTCGATACATCATGAGCAGCGCGCAATCAATCACGAGAATCAGCGGAAGCTCGGCAAGACGCATGGTGAGCGCAAGCGCGCCAACAATTCCAGCCGCGAACGCGAGGCGTGACGATCGCCTATCGAAAGCGAGAAGGGTCATTGCACCAGTAATCATCAACAGCGCGACGAACGGCACATTATGCATCATCACTCGAGCACCGTAGTACCAAAATGCGGGGTGAATAAGAACGACGAATGCGGCAATGTCCGCCATTCGCTCGTTTTTCGTCAACCGACGCACCGTCCACCACCACGCGGCAACACCAAGCGCCGCAAGAATCGGTGTCACAAATAGCCCAGACGCGATTGCAGTGCTTGAACCAAAAACGCCAAAGACAATCATCATCATGCTGGCGAGTAACGGAAATCCAAGAAACGATGCGGGGAGAATACAGGTTCCCGGCGCGACACTCGACCGCGGATGGATGAGTCCTTGCGCGAGAGTATTCATTGGCTCCTGTGCGCAAAAAGTGAAATTCTCCGCAAACGTTTGCGCAAAAAATGCATTTGCCCGTTCGTCTGGAGACGCAAAAACGTCTGAAACGCCAACAGAAAGCCAGCCCATCGACACGATAACTATTGCGAGAATACCGATCCGAAACCACCAGCGCGTGCGTGATTGCATACCTATAATGAGTACGTCACCGCAGCGATTATGGCAAATAGAAGCGAGAGACCAAGAACACCCTCGCCAGCCACAATAAGTGATGACTGGTCGGAAAAGATTCCAAATAATAACAGCGTAAGCGAAGTAAATTGCATCACCATCTTTGTCTTCCCCCAAATATTTGCCGCCATCATCTGATTGCCAGGATTTTTGCGTGCGAGAAAGACGATCGATGGCAAAATATCAAGCGCGATAGCAACGAAAACAAGAATGGGGTGAAAATATTGAATCGCAACCGTCAACGCCACGGAACCCACTAACAACTTATCGGCGACGGGATCGAAAAAAATACCCCACGGCGTGATCTGTTTACGAATTCGCGCCAGCGCGCCATCTAAGACATCAGTGAATGCAGCAAAAATAAAAAGCGGAATGCCGAGCCGCAAATCTCCCAAGTACAGCACCCAAACGACGAACGGCGTGATGAGCATCCGAAGGATCGTAAGATGATTTGGCCGAACCCAAGCTGGAAACAGCGGGATCAGCGTATACTTCAAGAGATAATCGTGCGGATAGAGCTTAGAAAATGAGCGTTGTGCCATACGAAAATTTGCCTGTAGTATAGAGAATACCTTTTGAGTATACGCTATGTGGAATATTGGCCGGTCCCTCTTTCCAGAAGAATCACACGGTATTGCAACCCTGATTGGTGTTCTTGTGTGCATTGCGGGCCTCTCGATCGCTGGGGCAATAGTGTATTACGTCGCTCCAGTCACCGTCTTTACGCTATCAATCGCCGCGATCATCGTCACCCTCCTCACGCTCATCGTCGCGAACAACTACACGCTACACGCTACACCCCGCCGTTCGCGAAATGCATCGGAACCCCGCTTGCTCATGCTCATCGCCATCACCACCGTCGCACTCATGTCCTGGTGGAGCGTCATCCTCGCAAACCCCATCACCGATGCCGTTCGCTCCCCATGGCTCGTCATTTCTCCAATCGCGATCGTGGCACCAATGATTGCAATCATCACGAGTTTCGTCACCATGCGCACACACAAAGCTGCGGGATCGATCCTACTCTTTGCAAGTCTTTTTTCCATTTTTCCAAGCGCCCCAGCAGAATTACCCATTGTAAACGGCTTCCACCCATTTCTTAAAGGTGCAACAAACAAGAACGTCGCAGAGCACGGCACGATTACCCCAAAACCGCTCTACTACATTGGCGAATACGCGCTTGAACTCTACGCGAATCTCCTCGGTGGACTCTCAATCTTCACCGTTGACACCCTACTCGTTCCACTCCTTGCTGCGCTCGCACTCACCGTCACCGTACGCCGTTTACCAGTCGGCGGAGCGATTCTCCTCCTCTCGCTTTCGAATTTCACCACAACAACCCCACAATCCCTTGGCTACATCTTCGCGATCCTTACCGTGGTCACGAGCGCCGCAGTACCAACCGAACGCAAACACTTCGTCGCGCCAATCGTCTTCGCGCTCGCGGCATGCTTCGCGCATCCCATCGCCGGCGTTCCCGCGCTCTTCTTCGTGCTCCTCACTGCAATCCATCATCGATTCCTCCACATGCTCATCGTTATGAGCAGTGCAATCGCGCTCCCAGCCATGTTTCTGCTTCAAGCCACAATGAGTCACGCAAATATCAAAATTCTTTGGTCCAATCTTTGGCGCCTTGATCGTCTTCCTCTTGATGGATTTCTCTTCACGAATGGAAACGTTTGGCTTGATGCGCTCTACCTTGTCAGCACTAATCTTCTCATTATTGCGCTCGTGTTTGGCATCATTGGTGCAATCGCAAAGCGCGGCGCATACACTGCAGCGGAACGCCACGGCGGCAGTATTGCGCTCGCGCTTGTTGCAAGTTTTCTTCTCGTTTCACTCGGCATTGATTTCACCTATCTTATTGCATACGAGCGCCAAGATTTTGCCCTCCGATTCTTGTTCCTCGCAACCATTTTTGCCCTCCCACTCATCGATGCAGGAATTGCGACGGTCTACAAGCATCTCAGCACACAACACATGCGTGTTCCGGTATATATCTTCAGTACCATCGTTATCAGCGCAAGCCTATACACACTCTATCCGCGCCATGACGGGTATGTCCGTTCTGCGGCGTTCAATATCAGCCAAACGGATATCAACACCGTATATGCGATTCATGCGTTAGAGGAAAAAGACGCGAACTACATCGTTCTTTCAAACCAAGCAACGGCCGCGGCCGCACTCCAAGAATTCGGTTTCCGAAAGTACTACCATGGCGACATCTTCTACTACCCAATCCCAACCGGCGGGGTGCTCTACCAAGAATATCTCGCTATGGTAAATGAAACACCATCACGAGAAACCATCGACCACGCCATGAACACCGCAGGCGTACACAAAGCGTACTTCGTCGTGAGTGACTACTGGTGGAAAAGTGATGCGATCATTGAACAAACCAAACAGCTTACGGAAGACTGGTTTGCGGTAGACGGCGGAAAAGCGACAGTATTCGTGTTTACGGACGAGGTGTCTTTGCAATAGCCTCTGTTAATACCCCAACAAAACGCTCTGCATACTTCGAAAGCGCATACGGAGAAACGCTCTCACACATATCATGCGCACGTTCCGCAAAATCATCCTTGCGTGCGTCGAGCGATCGAACTGCCTGAAGAAACTCCGCTTCATTTCCCGGAGTAAACAAAAATCCCGTCTTCCCTTCTTGAATCAACTCCCCCACGCCACCAATCTGCGAAGCGATTAATGGCACACCAGCAGAAAGCGCTTCGTAAATCACCGTTGGAGAATTTTCGTAACATAAACTTGGCACTACCACCGCATCCACCGCCGCAATACATTTCAATACCTCTTCTTGCGGAGTGTACCCGAGATACACGATTCGTGTATCGTGTTTGGAACGCTCCTCAACAAGCCCTCGTAACGGCCCTCCTCCAACAATGTGCAGCCGCGCGTCACCGTCATACTTTGCGAACGCATCGAGCAAGAACGCGAGACCTTTGTGATACCCGAGCTGACCAATAAACAGCAGTCTCAGCGGTCCGGAGCGTTGAACATTGCGCAGCACGCCAGAAGGCTTTGGTGACGGATTCGGAACGAACCGCACATCCGTGTGTTGGAAATATCCCACCTTGCGGTATTCGTCGATAAGAAATTGCGACGGCGAAATGACTATCGTCGGCGTACCAAGACGTGCACGACACATGGCGCGATACACCGCGTACATCGGCTTCGTAAACCATGGCTCGCGCTCTTGACCGAACATGCGGAGACCTGAAGGAATAACGAGTTGCAAATCATGCATGATGTGGACATGTGGGATGTCCATCTGTTGAATAGCATTGGGGATTCTGAGCCCGATGCCCTTCAAATTATGAGTGATAACCACATCCGGTTTCTCGTCGCGAAGTACGCGACGAACCACATGCGCACCATGATACGAAAACGCGTCAATACTGTGCCAAAGTAGCCGCACCACCCAACGATGTTTATGATCATCCAGGGTAAAATACATATTTCGCGGAAAAAATCGGTACACGCGCTCAATACTCAGTGTGCCGAGCGTTGGGCCCGGGCCCGCAGAACGCGGCTGACCAGTGATAACAAAAATATCATGCCCCATGGAAAGAAGCTGCTCAATCGTGCGAACGATGACATTTTCTGCGCCGCCACGGGCGTGTGGCGGGTACAAATTCGTAATAATGCCGATTTTCATACTTGATTATTTATGCTCCGAAATGACGCGTTTGTACACCCCAACCAATGCACGCACGAGGTGTTCACTGGAAAATTCTCGAACGGCCCGTTCCCGCGCCGCAGCACCATAACGCTCCCGTAACGCAGCATCAGCACAGAATTCATCTAACGCAACCCTCAACGATTGCACAGTATTTGGAGCAATCCATGCACCAGTTTCATTCGGGATAACGAGCGTTCGCATGCCAGGAAGATCGGAAACAATACTCGGAATCCCGGTGGCCATTGCTTCTTGCGTCACAATCCCAAATGCCTCAGATCGATCAATAGAAGGAAGAACGTGAAGATCCGCGGCACAATACGCACGTGGCAAATCTTCGAATGGCACGGAACGAACAACATATACGTCATCCAGAATATGTAATCCTCTCGCAAGCGTTTCAAAATGTTCTCGACGATTCCCGTCGCCAACAATAAGGAGCCGCGCTCGAACCGTCATCAATGCAAACGCATGAAGGAGTACGTCAAGTCCCTTAAAGTAATGTGCTGCATCGAGTCCGCCAACAAACACGATCACCGGAAGATCATGGGGAATACCAAAATACTCCCGCG
>CAYHKX010000018.1:0-7737 GCA_964357305.1 uncultured Gammaproteobacteria bacterium
GAGGGATTCGAACCCTCGATACCCTTTCGGATATACATGATTTCGAGTCATGCGCGTTCGACCAGCTCTGCCACCTCTCCGTGTTTGCTTGCCCGATGGACTACGCGAACGACGGGGTCGTTTTGCTGCGTCCATCGGCCGCTCGCTTCAGCCTCGCGGTGCTTGGCTGGGGCTCAACTGAAGTGAAGGCGACGGGCTGTAGAGTATCGGAATTTTCCGAAACAATCAACATCGGAACATATTCGGCCGAGTATACTCGAGCTATATGCATCGTCGCCCATCGGTACTTCAATACGTGTTTGGCATTATGGTTTGTCAGAGCGCCGGAATTGTTGGGTCACTTGTTACGATTGCGGAGATTCCTGCGTGGTACGCGTCGCTCGTTGTGCCGTCCTGGCAGCCGCCAAGCTGGCTGTTCGGACCAGTGTGGACTATGTTGTACACGCTCATGGGTATCGCTGGCGCCAGAATTTGGGCCGAAACAACGTCGGGTGATGTGCTCCGAAGGCTCTTTGGAGCTCAGCTGCTTCTTAATGCGCTCTGGACCCCGGTGTTTTTCGGGGCACATGACCTTCTAGGTGCCTTGGTCATGATTCTTGCTCTGGATGCAGTTGTGGTGACGCTCGTACTGCAGTTGTGGCGTCGCGACCGTACGGCATTCTGGCTCCTTGTGCCCTATCTTGTCTGGATCCTCTTTGCAACCTGCTTGAATGCTGTAATACTGACATTGAACTCGTAACACTGGCCATATGCAGTACCGACACGCCACATTTCTGCTGTTCATCATCTTTATTGGCACCGGTATTTTGACGGTGGCGGTATTTCAGCGCCGTGCTGCGCTGGAAGATCTAGAAGGGGTTTCCGCGATTGCGATTCGGCAAGCGCAGGAAGACGCAACAGATTATCCGGCACTCTTTGGAAATCAATACCGCGAGCTCTCGATGGATATAAACGGTGACGGTGTGGCGGATTCCATTTCACTCACGTTCGAAATGAATGAAAAAAACGGTACCACGCGCACGCTGCATGTGAATCAAGTGAGTGCCGCAATGGTGAGCAAAAACCCACAAATGTACTTCGGTATTGTGGACCTCGATATCACGGACGGGGTGAGGGAGATTGCGATATCAGCTTTTGGGCCAAGTGACGACCCAACGACTGAATTCTATCGATTCGACGGAGCAACTCTCGTACGCATCGGATCAATACAAGGATTATACGAATCAATGACGTTTGATGGTGCTGGAACGCTGACGACACAATCACGCGCAACAATGCTCGGTACGTGGTTCTTTGAGGATCAATTCGTGCTCGATTCGACCGGCATACTCGTTCATGTTGATCAGGATTTTTATGAGCGTATCAACGACATGAGTGACATCACTGCGCTTGCCGCCGTGGAATTCTATACGTCGCCAACAAATCCTGTGCCAGCGTTTAGTGTCGTGGCGGGTGACGTCATCTTTTTCGTGGGTTGCGATAACATCGCATGGTGCAAAGTGAAGAATTTAGACGGGATTGAGGGATGGTTCCGGGTGGAATCTATCGAATGGTCAACGCTCATGACCGGATGGTCATTTGCAGAGTAATCATCCCGGTCATAACAAAAAAACAACGAATTTTCGTTGTTTTTTTGTGGCGGAGGGGGAGAGATTCGAACTCTCGGACCCTTGCGGGTCAGTGGTTTTCAAGACCACCGCACTAGACCGCTATGCGACCCCTCCGTGCTCGCTTGCCCGATAGACTATTGCTCACGCTCGCTATGCTCGCGTTTCGCGTCGTCTATCGGCCGCTCGCTTCGCCTCGCGGTGCTCGGCGGAACTGAACGGAACGTAAAACGAACAACGAAAGAGTACGCGAAAAAACGGTTTTACGCAACAGCGTGAGCGGGAATTCTCCAGAGTTTCGAAAATGTTTTATACTGTGAGTACTATGCGAATTACCAAGGCGATTATTCCAGTTGCGGGGATGGGGACACGGTTTTTGCCGGCCACCAAGGCGCAGCCAAAAGAGATGCTTCCTGTTGTCGATAAACCGGTGATTCAATATATCGTCGAAGAAGCGGTTGCGGCAGGAATCGAAGAGATCATTTTCGTGACCGCGCTCGGGAAGCGTGCGCTTGAAGACCATTTTGATCGGAACTTCGAGCTGGAATATCGTCTTGAACAG
This sequence comes from uncultured Gammaproteobacteria bacterium, assembly GCA_964357305.1. Lineage (GTDB taxonomy): Bacteria > Patescibacteriota > Patescibacteriia > UBA9934 > UBA9934 > CAIKHN01. Next base: position 2,170 of record CAYHKX010000018.1, read on the forward strand.
AAGAAAAAATTTAAAGAACTTGAAGCAATCGAGGCAGTCGGCAAGCTCGCGAAGTTTGCCTTTGTGCGCCAGCAAAAGCCGCTTGGTGACGGGCACGCCATTCTGTCCGCCGCACCATTTGTGAGTGATGACGAAGCGGTTGCAGTGCTTTTCGGGGATGACATCATCGACGGCACCGTTCCGGCGATTGGGCAACTCATTAAAACATTCGAGGAGCAGGGTGGCCCAGTGATCGCACTCCAACAAGTTCCTAAGGAATCTGTTTCGAGTTACGGAGTTATTGCGGGCAAGCAAGTGAGTGATCGTGAGTGGAATATTTCGACGTTTGTTGAAAAGCCAAAAGTAGAAGAAGCGCCGTCGAATCTTGCCGTGGTCGGCCGATATATTATTACCCCAGAGATTTTACGCATTCTTGAAACTCAGGATCCGGGGAAGGACGGAGAAATTCGTCTCGCCGATGCATTCGGAACGTATTTAGCGCAGGGTGGAACAATGTTTGGCAATGAGTTTGTGGGGGATCGATATGATTGTGGGAATAAACTGCAATTTATCATCGCGCAAATTCAGCTCGGTTTGAAGCATGGCGAGGTGGAAAAAGGCCTCCGTGACTATTTGAAATCTTTGAAGGTCGTCTAATATGCGGATGTCGAAATATTTCGTTTCAGTCGTCCTTACCTCCGTACTATTGACGACGGGTGCAGGATGTTTTGGTGGGAGTAGTGTGCCCTCAGCATCTGGAAAGGTTACGCTCGAAGTTTGGGGTGTTTTTGATGAAGACGACGCATGGAAAGAGATTATTGACGGGTATACCACAGTGCACCCGAACGTCACAATTGAGTACACGAAACTTCGATTCGAGGAATATAAGGATGAGCTGGTACGCTCGATTGCGGAAGGAAAGGGCCCAGATGTGTTCGCGGTGCATAATGATTGGCTTGGCGAATTCGCAACGCTTCTTAAGCCGATGCCGGAAGCGGTGACGGTAGCGCACGTGGAAACACAAGGAACTGTGCGGAAGGAAACAGTGCTCGTGACGACGTCTGAATCGACAATGAGCATGAAGACGTTAAAGTCGGAGTTCATTCCTGCAGTCGTTGACGATGTGGTGATGCCATTCCAGGAAACGGAAAAGTCAGACCCGGTGGACATGATTTATGCATTGCCCATGGGTGTAGATACACTGGGACTTTTTTATAACCAAGACATGTTGAACGCGGCAGGTATTCCACAACCGCCAGCAACGTGGACGGATTTTCAGGAAGCGGTGAAGGTCATGACGAAACTTGATGCAAAAGGATCTGTCATACAGGCGGGTGTTGGCCTTGGAACGTCTGAGAACGTCGAGCGTGCGGCAGATATCTTGTCTGTCCTCATGATGCAAAACGGCGTAGATATGGTGGACGATCGTGGGCGCGTCGTGTTTCACGATATTCCGGCCGGAACACCGCGTGAGGTGAACCCAGGACTTGATGCGGTGCGGTTCTATACGGACTTCGCGAACCCAACAAAAGAGGTATATACGTGGAATGCAACGCAGTCATCGTCGCTTGAGGCATTCGTGAATGGGAAGTCGGCGATGTTTTTGGGGTACAGTTATCATTTGCCGATTATCCGCACGCTCGCACCAAAGCTGAATGTTGGCGCCGCGGCGTTGCCACAAATTAGCATCGCAGACGACGTTCGGCAGATCAATTTCGCAAACTATTGGGCACAAGGCGTTTCTCGTGACTCGGAACAGACTGATTACGCCTGGAGTTTTATTCTCTACGCGACAGATGCGGAGAACGTTTCATCATACCTCGCGGAAGCGGGGAAGCCAACCGCACTGCGAGATTTGATTTCCGGACAACTTGAAGACGAAAACCTTGGCGTGTTCGCGGCGGAATTGCTCACCGCGCAAACGTGGTACCGCGGTACAGATATTGATGCCACGGAGGCGGCGATGAACCAGTTGATCGACGATATTCTCGCCGGCACCTACGAAGATCCACAAGAAGCAATCGATACGGCAGCAAAGGTGGTGGGGCAGACGTACTAGCGTGCTATACTTTCCTTCGATATGGCTCGAGGGTTTCGTACGTTTCTTTTGTCCGGCATGTTGGCTGCGAACGTAGCGTTTTTTGGAATTTCTACGCCGACAGTTGGTGCAGTGGCGTTTGAAGATATCAATGATTCACCAGAAAGTCCCTCAACAGTTCAGGGTATTATTTTTGCGGGGATTTGTCCGGGTACTGTGGATGAAAATGGCGCAAACCATTGTGATGAATGTCGCGATGAGGGGAACTGTACATTAGACGATGTACTTCAGGTGTTTGCGAATATTTCAATTTTTATCCTCGGCATTAGCGGGTCCGCGGTACTTTTTGTCTTCGTGTATGGTGGATACAAGTGGCTCTTTTCGCGCGGCGATCCGAAGTGGGTGAGTGCTGGGAAAGAGGCGATGACGGCGGGAGTGATTGGTCTCATGATCATTTTCGGCGCGTATGTCGCCATGAACTTCATTATTTCTGGATTGACCACGGAATCCGGAACACCAGCATCGGATGTGCTTGAGAACACCATTAATCAAGGATTATCACCAACCGATGCAGGAAGTGCGGTTGAGGACGTCTTTACTACTGACACTGAATAATATGCGTAAATTATCCTGGGTTCCGATGATATTTCTTGGTGCAGTAGTACTCCCGAACGCGGCTCATGCCGTCACGCTCATTAACCCTCTTGGGGAAACTGATGTGCGTGTTCTTTTCGGTCGTGTCATTTTTGCAGCGCTTTCTGTGGTTGGTTCATTCGCACTGCTCATGGTGGTGTACGGCGGTATTCTTTGGATGACGTCGCGTGGTGATGCAAAGATGATTCAGAAAGGAAAGGACACGCTCACCTGGGCAGTGCTCGGCCTTGCGGTTATTTTTGCCTCATACGCTATTGTGAATGCCTTGATCACCGGCCTCACCGAGGGTTCTGTGCTGTGATATACTGCGTTCAACATTTATTCCTATGCGTATGATGAAGACATTGGTTCGGTACACCGTGAGCGTTCTCCTCGGTTTTGCAATTGCTCTGCCATTTGTGAACCTCCCATTGGTTCAGGCAGCAACTGGACCATTAGAAGCAGACGATTTGCTCAGTAGCGAATTTGGTGACTCCACCGGCCTTGGTCAGAGCGACTTACAGACCACAATTGGTTCACTGATTCGCGTCGCGCTCGGGTTTCTTGGTGTGGTCGCGGTCGTCATCATTCTCTTTGGAGGATTCAAGTGGATGACTGCAGGTGGAAACGACGAGAAGGTGGGAGAAGCAAAGCGTTTGATTGTTGCCGGCATTATCGGCCTAGCGATCATTCTTTCTGCATACGCCATTGCCTCGTTCGTCATCAGTTCAATTGTCGGCGCGACGGCAGTGTAAAACAACCCGTTCGAGTTTTCTCACGCTGCCCGGATCGGAGCCAACTCCGGTCCCCGCACTATGCGAAAACTGTTTGCGATCCTGGGAATTTTTGCCGCACTCGCCATTCCACGCGTGATATTTGCGGAAGACGCAGCTGATTGGGCGACAGCATCTGGGCTTACGGAAACTGGCGGAACAGCGTTTAGTGCAAATGTACCAACATCACTACCGTCATTTATTGGAACATACATCATTGCTCCTGTGTTCGGCATCACTGGGACAATATTTTTTGCGCTGACGGTGTACGCTGGCGTGCTCTGGATGACGGCAGCGGGGGACCCAAAGAAAGTAGAAAAAGCGAAGGACATATTGGTCTCATCCGTTATTGGAACCGTGATCGTCGTTTCAGCGTACGTCATTACCAATGCCGTATTTTCCGGGTTGACCACGGGAACAATAACCTAGCAGACGTATGACTGATGTTGCTGCGACAACTGCGAGTACCCCATTTACCAGCACGCTTCCAGCATCTGCAGACGCAGCATACGGTGGCACTGCGCCAACGTTGACGTTTGCCAACACCATTCAAGCCATTCTTTCTGCGGTGTTTGGAATCTTGGGCGTCGTATTCTTTTGTCTCATGATATACGCCGGTATGCTTTGGATGACGGCAGCAGGGGATCCAAAAAAGGTGCAGAAGGCGAAGGATATTCTGAGTCAATCAGTAATCGGTTTGCTCATTTGCCTCCTTGCGTATGGGTTTACGTTCTGGGTTTTTGTTTGGGGAACGGTGCTCACAAATTGAAACATCCACAGCGGGTCAGTGTGCAGGCGTGATACACTATTCACATAATTTTCTTATCTCGTATGAAGAAGCTCAAGACACTCCTCGTTGGCGCAGCCCTGTTGGCTTTGCCATTCGGTGCATTGCTCCGCGTGCCGATGGTTCATGCAGGGCCAGATCTCACTGGTGCACTGGAAGAAGTGAATGCAGATGCAGATCTCGGATCGGAAAGTCTTACGTCCACGATCGGCTTGCTTATTTCGGCATTACTTGGTGTGCTTGGTGTCATTTTCCTTCTCCTGATTATTTGGTCCGGATTTACCTGGATGACGGCAGCCGGGGACCCAAAGAAGGTAGACAAAGCGAAGGACATTCTCATTACATCGGTTGTTGGGTTGATTATTCTGCTCTCAGCTTACGCCATTAGCACGTTCGTCATTGAAGCTCTTGCAACGGCAACAGGGTAAAGATAAATATCGTACTTCAGTCATTGCGAGGAGGGTAATCCCGACGAAGCAATCTAAGGCGAAACTCAAAATCAACACGACCCCCGCAGCGCTCAGGCATGCGGGGGTCGTTCGTTTCAGTGGCAGTTGCACGGGTATGTGGTCATACCCGGCGTGCAGTACTCACCCTTGCTCGCCTTGTTGAGCGCGGCACGGTCCGCGCTCACTTTGCTGGCGAGGACCTGCTTCCCCCCGCAGCTCTTCATCGCCTCGCTCGTGCTCGGCGGCGCAGAGTTCTGCTTCGGAGCCGTCACCGCACTCGTTTTAGAACTTGGCACCTGCGAATCGACGACGGCCACGGTGGCGGTGCGGAGCGAGCCCCACCACCGCGTGGCGTTGTCGTCGCCGACGAAGAAGTACCCGACGATCAGCGCGATCGCACCGATCGGCGCCGCGAACGAGGTGATCATCGATCCGTTGTAGAGTCGATGGCTCCACGTCTTGAAGTACGACTCAAGCCCCAGGTGTTTTGCGTACTCACCGTCGCGCGAAAGCTTGAGAGCCATCCGCACGTACGCTGCACCGAGGACGAGTTGGAGGCCCAGGAACGCGACTCCCAAGGGGAACAACGTCGGATGTTGGAATACCGCGATGAGGCTGATAATCAGCCACCCCGCGTTCACCGCGCCCGCAACGGTGACCGAAATCACCACCAAGCTGACGTTGTTCTTCCAGTGCGCCTCAATGCCAGCCGCCTCCGAAGCATCGATGCGACCGTCGTTTGCTACCGCTGCCAACACTTTTGTGAAAAAGCCTGGCGTACCGAGGAGCTTCTGCGTGAGGCCGATAACGACTCGGTCCCATACGACCACGATGATCTGTCCCATCAGCAAGACGCTGAAGTGCTCACCGTTGGTGACGATCGTGCAGACTGCTGCCAGCGCGAAGATG
>CAYHKX010000019.1:0-7712 GCA_964357305.1 uncultured Gammaproteobacteria bacterium
GGACGCCGACGCCGACGCCGACACCGACACCGACTCTGATACCGACACGGACACCGTCGAGGCGATGATCTTCATCGCCCCCGCGGCGGAGTGGGAGGCGTCCCTCGACTACGAGGGCGTCCCCGACGTGTGCATGTACCAGGTCGCGAACGTCACCGCCGGATCGTGGGAGGGATACGGCTCTTGCGCCTATGAGGGCGATGGAGCAGGGTATCCCTACGCCCCGGTGACCTTCAACCCGGGAGATACACTCTCGATCAACGCGAGTTGGTTCGACGGCTACACCTGGCGTTACTTCGCCGATTCCGGAAATACGGTGCGCAGTCGCACCGAGGACTGGGACGGCGACGGCGACGAAGAAAACGTCGTCGTGATCGTGTTCCCCGACGGGAGCTACGACATGCTCCCGATCGACTCGACCGGGACGGTTACCACCTCTGGAAGCGCGTACTTCGTTGCCTCGGAGTTCGGCAACGACTTGTACCTCCACACGGAGAATGACGACGAGGGCGACTACGAACTGTAGCCGCCCGTGCTCGACACCCCAGTGTGATCCTTCTCGCCGACGTGGCAGAAGTCGATCACCTGGGGTGTTTGCGTTTGGGGACGGACGTCGGACGTCGGGCGTTGGACGTTGTGGGCCATTTTTGAGATTTTTGATTCTTCTGTTACACTTTGGATATATGAACTTCCTTATGTATAGTGTTGCAAATCTCCTTCGGAAGTTCGGAGTCAATTTTAAAGAAACGAACGACCCTCGTGTAAGGGCAATGCAGGCTGCGGTGCAGAAACTTGGAGCCATTGCATTTCGTATTGAAATACACACCGACGGTTCATGGGTTGCAGAATCGACGAATATTGATGGAATTATTACTGGCGGTACGTCGCGCCAGAACATGAGTGCAATGATAAAAGATGCTATTTTTACGTATTTTGAGATTCCTCCATACCTTTGTAATGATACGTTAGTGAAGACAGATTCCGACACTGTCACGCTCGAACAGCGGGTGTATGCCTAGCGAAAGCTTGGCAGATATTACGCAAAAAGATTGGATTCGTGCGTGTTTGAAGCTTGGGCTTCGAGTGGACACGAAACACGGAAAAGGAAGTCATGCCTTGGTGTGTCATCCGACTACGGGAGCAAAATACACGCTTCAACAGCGTTTGCACCGCATTATTAACGTGAGAATTTTTCATACACTTGAACAGTGGGGATTTTCCAACGAGCAAATTTTTGAAGCATTGCGATAGTAACGGCTTTTCCTTTACTTTCCCCCATTTTTCCGCTATTCTTCCTTGTCCCTTCTAGAAGGGCGAGGCATTATTGCCTCGAGGCGATTCGCGCCCACTCTTTCACAATTCGTGACTACGTAACCATCATTTGCGGGTGCATCCCGCGTTGGAGTCATCGTGAACATCATGTTCAACATGCTTCTTCTGTTTTCGGTTCTCTCCGGATGTGCTGTCCCCACCGGGCAGTGTATCCAGGAAGAAGACGGCGCCTTTATCGGCGTCTGTGTCGATCGCCTGGTTGAAACCGGTGGTGACGCCGATACGGACACCGATTCCGACAGCGACACCGACACGGATTCGGACTCGGACACCGATTCCGACAGCGACTCGGATTCCGACACGGATACGGATACCGACACCGATACAGACAGTGACACGGATACCGATTCCGACACTGATACTGACACGGATTCGGATACGGATACCGACACCGATACCGATACCGACACTGACTCTGACACCGATACGGACACCGAGCCTCCGGTCGACAGTGACGGCGACGGCTTCACCGCCGACATGGACTGCGACGATGGGGATGTCGACGTGTACCCCGGTGCTCCCGAGATCTGCGACGGTGTGGATCAGGACTGCGACGACGTGGCCGACAACGGCCTCACGTTCACGGATTACTACGCCGACGTGGATGGCGACGGCTACGGCGACGAGTTCGGCGCAACGTTGAGCGCGTGCGAGGATCCCGGCGACGGGTACTCGCTCTTGGGCAACGACTGCGACGATGCTGAACCGACGGTCTACCCGGGTGCCCTCGAGATCCTCGCTGACGGCATCGACCAGGACTGCGATGGCGCTGACAGCGTCGTTCCGCCGGTAGATACGGACGGTGACGGTTTCACGGACGATGTTGACTGCGACGACAGTGACCCGGACATCAACCCGGGTGCCGCCGAGGCCTGCAATGGCGCCGACGACAACTGTGACGGCGACGTCGACGAAAGCGGATCCGTGGGTGAAACCACGTGGTTCGCGGACAGCGATGGCGACGGCTACGGCGATCCGGACAATACGGATCTCGCGTGTGACCCGCCCTCCGGGTACGTTGGCGACGACACCGACTGCAACGACAGTGACGGGGACATCAACCCGACTGGCGTCGAAGTCTGCGACGGTGTGGATCAGGACTGCGACGCGGTGGCCGACAACGGCCTCGTCTTCACGGACTACTACGCCGACGTGGACGGTGATGGGTACGGCGATGCCGACATCGGGTTCAGCACCTGCGACGGTGCGCCTTTCGGAACGGTCAGCGACGACACCGACTGCAACGACGGCGACTCTGGCATCAACCCCGGAATCACCGAAGTCTGCGACGGCATCGACCAGGACTGCAGCGGCGGCGCGGACGATGGTCTCGCGTTCACGGACTACTTCGTGGATGCGGACTCTGACGGTTTCGGCGACGAGTTCGGCGTAGCGTCGAGCGTGTGCGAGGATCCCGGTAGCGGGTACTCGGACACGAGCGGCGACTGCGACGATGCTGAACCGACGGTGTACCCCGGCGCTGCCGAGATCGTTGCCGACGGCATCGACCAGGACTGTGACGGCGCAGACAGCGTCGTTCCTCCGGTCGACGCGGACAGCGACGGCTTCACGGACGACGTTGACTGCAACGACAGCAACGGGGACATCAACCCGGGCGCGGCCGAAGCTTGCAACGGCGCCGACGACAACTGTGACGGCGACATCGACGAAGGCGGATCCGTGGGTGAAACCACGTGGTACGCGGACAGCGATGGCGACGGCTACGGCGATCCGGACAGCACGGATCTCGCGTGCGATCCACCCTCCGGCTACGTCGGCGACGGCACGGACTGCGACGATGACGACGGGGACATCAACCCCGCGGCGGACGAGTCAACGTTCACTGTGTGGGACGAAGATTGTGACGGGTTCGCCTTCACCGGCGTGGTGTTGAGCGGAGCTGTCACGGGCGCCTCGGAGAACCTCATCGTTGATGAGTTCGATAGCACGTTTGCGGACGGTATTACGGGAAGCTGGGAGATGATCTCGGTTACTCTTGGTGGGACGATCGCGGACGTGACCGTTGCGGATGCGAGCTTCGTCAACACGCTCGGGGGTGTTCACCCGGGCATGCCGTTCCTTGGGACGGGTGGTGCGGCGAGCATTCAAGATGAGTGCTTCGTCTATCCGAATCTCGGCGTGGAGAACGGAGTGGACGTAGCGGTTGGGTTCCTCGTGAGCAACACCGAGGCGCTCAACCACGGATACCGCGTGTACGTGGGCGATGCCGAAGATGACACCACTTGGGTGAACTTTGGCAACACGTCGTTTACGGCGCTCACGGACGCGCAGCACTTGCGCACGGGAACGACCGGGATGGATAATCCCGATCTCATCCTGTGTGCGGGCGGCGTGATCGAGGACGACGCCGTGTTCGTCACGCACGTGTTCGTGGTTGTGCGCTGATTCGGTACTAACGCACGCTGAGCCCCTGGCCCATCTGATAGATGGTGACCAGGGGCTTTTCCATTTGTGATGCTCGAGACAGTAGGAAATAGGCAGTAGTAGTTCGGATCACTTCGGATTACTCTTCCTATTTCCTACTGCCTCGAAATCCCCTGCTATACTTTCTCCATGATTCCGAATTTCCGGTCACTCTATCGTGCATCAGAAGAGCAGACACGCTTTGCGTTCGTTGCATTTACTGCGTTGCTTGCGTTTGGATTTCTTGGAACGGTGTTCTTTTCGTCATCACTCGTGATTGCTGTGGTGCTGTGTATTGTTGTCGTCGCGCTGACCTTTGTTCGTCCGGAATGGACACTCGTCGCATTCGCGGCGTACTTGCCGTTTGAACCCTTTTTGTTGAAATGGATTGCAGATGACGTGTACGTGTTTGCGCGATATGGATCGGAAATGATTGTGTATCTCTTGGTCGCAGTGGTGATGTGGCGTTTTGCGACGGGAGCGATTCAATTTCGTCGCACGCCGATTGATATCGCATTCGCGGTGGTGGTATTTCTTGCGCTTGCGTCGGTGGTTATTAATACGGTTTCGCCGTGGATCGCGATTCTCGGCCTTCGTCAGATACTTCGGTTCATTCTGTTGTTTTTTGTTGTGGTGTATCTCGCGCCGTCGAAATCTACCATTCGGACGCTGGTGTCCATCATGCTGGTGATTGTCGGCATTCAGTCCGGACTTGGTATTGCTCAGTCGGTTATTGGTGAGCCGATTGATACGTTTTTACTCCCATCTGCACAGCGCACATTGGGGAACGTGCAGCTCACCGCGGGAACCACGCAATTTTGGGATCCTGGCGCACGAGTATTCGGCACGCTTGGGCGTTACGATCAGCTTGGGACGTTCATGGCATTTTTCTTGATTCTTCTTGTTGCTGGGTTTTACGAAAAGGTTGTGAAAAAGGCGCGTGAACTTCCTGCGCTCGCGATACTTTTTATTGGTGTCGTCGTGCTCGGATTGACGTACTCACGTTCGGCGTGGTTTGGGTTCCTTTTCGCATTCCTGTTTATCGCCATCGTCATGAAACGTGACAAGCGTGTTCTTGCAGTGGCGATTGTGATGCCGATGCTTCTTTTGGGGTATTTGTCGTTTTCCGGTCTTGTCGTGAATCGCATTATTGATTCTGCGGACCAGTCATTTGCTGAGCGCGTGTTTGAAGTGTTTTCGTACGCGCGATTCTCGGGCGAATATTACGGGCTTGGTCGGGTGTATTGGATCGTTCAGACGGTGCTTACGGTTGTTCCGCATGCGCCACTGTTCGGCTTTGGTCCTGGAACGTACGGTGGTGGCGCGGTTACTGCGCTTGGAAATACCGAAGTGTACGATCAACTCGGGCTTCCGTTTGGCGTGTATGGAACCGAGGGGTACATTGATAACAATTGGTTTAGCATGTGGGGTGAACTCGGCACGCTCGGTCTTGGTGCGTACCTCGTGATGTACCTCACATTGTTCGGTGCGTGCATTCGTATCTACCGAGAATCGAAAGATCCAGAAGTGCGTGCGCTGGCACTCGGCGTTGTCGGTGCAATGATTGCCGTTTCTATCAATGCGTTTCTCGCGACGTATCTTGAAGCACGTACGCTCGCACCGTACCTGTGGATGCTGAGTGGTGCGGTGATTGCGTTCGGCAAAGAGGAAAAGATCGTTTAACTATGCGCACAACGCTCTTTAGTCATTGCGAGGCGGGTAATCCCAACGAAGCAATCTAGGTTCAGATAGAATATTGCTCTATATGAAAATCGTTCACGCACATAAATATTTTCACTCGCGTGACGGAGCAAGTCGGTACGAGCGTGGATTGATGCGGCTGCAGGAAGAAGCTGGGCATGCCGTTGCACCGTTTGCCATGCACGAGGAACGCAACGAGCCGACGCATTGGAGCGAATATTTTGTTTCGAATCTTGATACGCGTCGTGTCGCGCCAGGGTTCGGTGCGCTGCGGCAAGCGGCTCGTGCCGTGTGGAGTATTGAGGCGAAGCGAAAGTTTGGTGCATTACTTGATGTCTTTCAACCAGATATTATTCACGCACATAATCTGTACACGCAGCTCTCACCGAGCGTGCTCGCAGCTGCGAAGGAGCGTGAGATTCCTGTGGTAATGACGGTGCATGATTACGCGCTCATCAGCGCGAACTATTCATTGTGGGACGGTGATCACGCCATGAATCTGAAACATCTTGGTGTCCTTGCAACCGCACGAACGAAATACATTAAGGGATCGTTTCTTGCCACACTCATGCTTGAAGGGATTTTGAAAATGCATCACGCACTAGGGCTGTATGATGGGGCGATCGCGCACTACACCACGTACACAAATTTTGTGCGTGATGTGATGGTGGATGCGGGATTCGCGAAGGAAAAGATTTCGGTGTTGCATCCGTTTGCGGAGCCGTTGATGGGGAAGGGCGTCGGACGTCGGACGTCGGGCGTCGTTGGGAAGGGGAGAACGCCGTTTGTGTTGTTTGTTGGAAGACTTGAGGCGTATAAGGGTGTGCATATTCTCATCGAAGCCGCGAAGCATCTTCCGAAAGACATGCGTATCGTGATTGCGGGTGTTTGTCCTGATGAAGCGCGATTGAAGGCGCTTGCAGGGCGCGATGAACGCATTGCGTTCCTTGGGTTCGTTTCGGGTGACGAGCTTTGGCGACTGATGGGGGAAGCGAGTGCGGTGGTGGTGCCGTCTATCTGGCCCGAAGTGTACGGACTTGTTGCTTTGGAAGCGATATGTCAGGGGACGCCTATTATTGTGGCGAAAAGTGGAGGGTTACCAGAGATCGTGGGGGAGAGTGAGGCGGGAATTGTGGTGCCTCCGGCCGATCCAAAGGCACTTGCACGAGCGATTCAACGGGTTCTGGAGAGCCCAGCGCTTGCGGAGCGCATGGGGAAGGCGGCATACATTCGGGCGCGGGATATTGGTGATCCGCAAGCGCACCTTGTAAAAATCATGGAAATCTATACGCGCTGTGGATAAGTGAAGGAAAATGGAAGATAGAAGATGGAAAATAGCTCAGATTAGCCAAGAAATGCCTTTTCGAAATTAGCCAAAATGGTTGCTATTTTGGCGATTTTTTGTTACAATGGTCTGTTATGAATATTGCCATGATCGGTCAAAAAGGCCTTGGAACCGGGTTCTCTGCACCTCGCGGAGCAGCTTCTGTTGGTGGTGGAATCGAAACCCACGTCCTCGAATTGTCCACTCGGTTGGTCCGTCTCGGCCACACCGTGACTGCATACGGTCGTACATGGTTTGTTCCTCGCGGAATGACCAAAATGAACGGAATCCGTGTGGTGCGCATGCCAAGCCTTCGCACGAAGTGGTTCGACACTATTACGTCGACGCTTTTTGCGACCCTTCATGCCGTCATCGTGCTTCGCCCTGAAGTGTATCACTTTCATGGCGTTGGGCCAGCGTTGCTTTCGTGGATTCCGCGCATGGTTGCCCCACGCGCAACCGTGGTGACTACGTTCCATTCCGTCGACCGTCTTCACGAAAAATGGGGCATGTTTGCGCAGTTCATGCTTCGCCTTGGCGAGCGTGCAGCATTTGCGTTTGCGGACGAAACAATTGCCTCAAGCAAAACTATCGTGCGCTATGCCGAAAAAGAATACGGCCGACGCGCGACGTATATCCCAAACGGCATTACGCCAGTCCGCACATCCGTGGATCCGCTCTTGCTTTCGCCGTTTGGTTTGCAGCCGTTCGACTATATCGCCATGGTGTCCCGTCTTGTGCCGCATAAGGGTGCTCACACGTTGATTGCGGCGTGGCAGCGTGCACGTGCGATCCAACCAGAGCTTTTGAAAAACATGAAGCTTGCCATTATTGGTGGCGGCGCGTTTACGGATGACTATGTCCGTAAAGTACAACTCATGACGTCGCATGACGATTCTATTGTCATGACGGGTCATCAGCGTGGCGAGTC
>CAYHKX010000020.1:0-7657 GCA_964357305.1 uncultured Gammaproteobacteria bacterium
GACTATCTCGCAAAGCGTGATGCGGTATGGATGGGAAAGGTGTTTGCATCGCTTGGTCTCACAGTTGGGTGTATTCAGCACGAAAGCGGATATGTGTACGATGCGGATTTCAAGGTTCAAGCACCAGCCGAAGGCGCAGAAACGACGGCATCGTTTCACGTTGCGCAGGATTCATTGCGCCCGGTGGACCGCAAAGCGGCGTACGCGGCAGATATTACCTACGGCACGAACAATGAATTTGGATTCGATTATCTCCGCGACAACATGGCCCAGAACATTGATCAGGTGGTGCAGCGCGGGTTGCACTATGCGATCATCGACGAGGTTGATTCGATTCTTATCGACGAAGCGCGAACCCCGCTCATTATCAGCGCACCGGCGCAGGAATCTGCAGATTTGTATTACCGTTTTGCTGATGTCATAAAGCATTGTGTTGAAAAAACGGATTACAACGTCGACGAAAAAATGCGCGTTGCAACATTTACGGAAGAAGGATTGCAGAAGCTTGAGCAGTTGCTTGGCGTGAAGAACTTGTACGAAGAAGGGCTGCAAATGGTGCACCACGCGGAACAATCGCTCAAAGCGCATGCATTATTCAAGAAGGATCGCGACTATGTTGTTGCGAATGGTGAAGTAAAAATCGTCGACGAGTTCACTGGGCGCATTATGGAGGGTCGTCGATATTCAGAAGGTTTGCATCAGGCGATTGAAGCAAGAGAAGGCGTGAAAATCCAGCGCGAGAGCAAGACGCTCGCCACGATTACGTTTCAGAATTATTTCCGCATGTACGAAAAGCTTGCAGGCATGACAGGAACCGCGAATACCGAAGCGGAAGAATTCGCAAAGATTTACAAACTCGACGTGGTGACGATCCCGACGAATCACACCACGCAGCGCATGGACTTGCCAGATAAGATTTATAAGAATGAACACGGCAAGTGGATTGCATTAGTTGAGGAAGTGAAGCGATTGCATGAAAAAGGTCAGCCGGTGCTTATTGGTACAGTCTCTATCGACAAGAACGAGCGCTTGAGCGAGTACCTCAACATGGCAGGCGTGCCGCACAACATGCTCAATGCGAAAAATCATGAGCGTGAAGGAGAAATCGTGGCACAGGCTGGCCGTAAGGGTGCTGTAACGCTTGCAACGAACATGGCGGGCCGCGGTGTCGACATTTTACTTGGTGGAAATCCGGTGAACGCAGCGATGGCGGAGGAAGTGAAAGCACTTGGTGGATTGCATGTCATTGGTACTGAGCGACATGAGTCGCGTCGTATTGATAATCAGCTTCGTGGCCGTGCAGGACGTCAGGGCGATCCGGGAAGCACGCAGTTTTTTGTATCGCTCGACGACGACTTGATGCGCATTTTCGGCAGCGAGCGTGTGAAAAGCATGATGGATACCCTTGGAATTGACGACGCGACGCCAATTGAGAGCAAGATGGTCACCAAGGCACTTGAAAAATCACAGCAGCGTGTGGAGGGACATCACTTCGATACGCGTAAACATGTGTTGGAATACGATGATGTGTTGAATAAGCACCGAACCGCCGTGTACGCAGAACGCCGTGAATTCATGGCGAGCGTAGAGAAAGCGCACGAGCTTGTAGCATCAACGGTTGAAAAAGAAATCGAGCGTGTGGTGTATTTTCATACAAGCAAAGCGGATAGCGATGTGCCGGAAGACTTTGCAGAAGGTGCAGAACAGCATGATTGGGATCCGAAGGAAATTGTTGAGAGTTTGAGCACGATGGTGAAGTTAGATGATGCAGAGAGGCAGACCATTGCATCGACACTCGCAGAACTCTCGAAGGACAAAGAACAGCTTGCGCATCAGCGTAGTGCGGTGATTGATGTTGTTACCGGCGCGATGCGTCGTGTGTACGCCAATACTGTTGAGAAATTCGGTGATGCAAAGCGTGTGATGACCATTGAACGGGGTGTATTGCTTCGTTCAACCGACGCGATGTGGATGCAGCATTTGGACGACATGACGTATCTTCGGCGCACCATTGGCTTGCAGGGCTATGCGCAGCGCGATCCACTCGTGGAATATAAGCGTGAAGCATTCCGTCTGTACGGCACCATGCGCCAAGAAATTGGCCGCGAAGTTTCATACAACCTGTACAAAATTTTCGATCAAGCCACTGCAACAAAGGCGATGTTGGACGCTGCTCCAGGCCTTCTTCGTCAAGCGGCGCAATTCATGTCGCAGCAGGGAACAGATACAACCACGGTTGTTGATGTTCCGGCGGTAGACGCGAGGAGTGAGGCGCTAGGCGCGAGTAGCGCTACGACGCCCAACGTCCAACGCCCAACGTCCGAGAACCACAAAAAACAGCACCCCAACGATCCCTGCCACTGCGGAAGCGGTAAGAAATTTAAGAAGTGTCATGGGAAGTAATGGTATTAAGGTTCAGTATTTGATTTCATCTCCTGGATTATGCATGAGCACGAAATATATTTTTCTCTTGCAGCTCAATGCGCAAAGCGATCGACGTGTAAGAAGGATTATTGTGGTGCGGTGATTGTGAAGCATGGCGTGGTGATTGGAGAGGGATGGAATACCCCCGCGGGGGACAGGGAAGATCAGCGCATGTGTGATGTTGTGGAGTACGATTGGATGAAAAAGATGAAAACAGATAAAACATGTTGCATGCACGCGGAATGGCGTGCGATTTTAGACGCGGTACGTCGTCATCCTGATCGGATTATTGGATCAACGCTGTATTTCACGCGAGTTGATCGTGAGGGAATGTTGTTACAATCCGGCGAGCCGTATTGCACGGTGTGTAGTCGCTTTGCACTGGACGTCAGTATCGCACAGTTTGCGTTGTGGCAGGAGACGGGAATTCGGCTGTTCGATACTGCGGAATACAATCAACTTTCGTATGCATTTCACAAAATCCTATGACCGAACCAGGAATCTACGAGCACTATAAGGGGAATCGGTATGAAGTGATTGGTATGGCGAAACATTCTGAATCGCTTGAGGATTTTGTTGTGTATCGCGCGTTGTATGGTGACTATGGACTTTGGGTTCGTCCAGCAGCGATGTTCGCAGAAGATGTGATGATTGATGGTGTGCAACGGCCACGATTTCAACGTATCGATATGATGGTACAATAATGCCGCTATTTACCCCTCTCTATGCCAAAATTGGAAGAAGTTCATGGTCGGTTGCAGCAGAAGAAAAAGGCGAAGCGCGAAATTGTACGTTCATTTGCAGATGAATTGCGAAACAACGCTCGGTACATGGAGATTTTGGAGAAGATTGAAGAATTGAAAGCGGAGAAGAAGAGTATTGAGAATGAAGCCCGGGCACGCGATCTTGACGTTGGAAAACTCGAAGATCTGAAGGTGGATATTCAGTCTGATACCATTTTGTTGGCAGATATCGCATTGAATATGTACGTACAGCAGCTTCCGGTGGAGATTCTCGACGAGATGAATGCAAAATGGGTTCCGGTATTTAAAGTGAACTTCAAGAAAGGGTAACGCTCACTCGGACGCCCGCCCCACTCCAGATGCTATACTTCCCCTATATGAGCGCGGCGCAAGGCGGAGGAACGTCGGGAATGTTGTGGGAGGTGGGAGGTGATGTTTTGCGTTTTCCGTTGTGGTGGTATGGCGAGGGGTTGAAGCAAACCTTTCTCTCGATTTTCTCTGTGGTGCGCAGCTATGTGCGAACGCTTGGCGTGTTTGTGTGGATGAAGAACGTGTTTACGCCAATGTTTGGGCGGTATGACTGGCAGAGCCGGTTGATTAGCGTGTTTATGCGCGTGGTGAATATTGTTGGGCGTGGATTTGCCGCGATGATTGTTGCAATTATCGGCATTGCGGCGTGTATTGTGTACCTTGCACTTCCCATGTTCGCTGCGGTATTTGCGCTGTATCACGCCTCAGTACTTGTGCTATGACAATGAATGTCGACGACATTATTGCGAGCGCCTCAACGTCGACGTCTATTCCCGGCGTGTTGATTGACGGAACATTTTGGTATTGGGATGGGGTCATTTCTGCGAATGCGATTGCGTACCGTCATCGCATGCACCGTATTGCGGTCATGTGGCAACGCGTGAGTATTGTGCTCGGCGTCATCAGCATGATTGGGTTCATTGCTGGCATTGTGCTCTTGCACGCCACCGATGTGCTCGAATTGAAATTCTGGACCACGCCACACCTTGATCTCTTTGCGTTTTGGTTCGGTATCTTGGCATTCTGTTTCGCGTTTTACACCACACGTTCGATCGCCTCGAGATTCGTGATGTTGCCGCAAAAAAAACGGCAAACTCCTGAGGTTTCATCGGTTACCTCACTTGCGGGTGTCACGCAGAAGCAGGGAATGTTCTGCACATTTTCCTCCGACGGTATTGCAGTGTTTGAGGATGCGTTTTTGCTTGCGCAGAAGTCGAATCATGCCACGGTGTCGTTATTGCACATCTTTGCCGCCTCCATCACCAATGTGAATGTTCGGGTATTCTTTGCGCGACTTGGCGTTTCAGTGGCGATGATTATTGATCCGTTGCGCAGAAAAATGGCGGTGTTGCCAACGGGAGCGATTGCGTTTGATGACGTTGGCGCGTCCATCGCTCGTGCCGCATTTTTTGGTGCAGTGCTTCGTAACGCACAGTACGTCACGGCACTTGATTGTTTTGCAGCATGTTTTGCGGCCGATTCATATGTGCAAGAGGTAATGTATGCCGCGGGTGTGGATGCAGATGCGTTTGCAAATACGCTTGCGTGGCTGAATATTCAAGACGAACTTCACCGGAAATATGTAAACTTTCGCAAGGCAGCGGCGCTTAAGCCAACGGGAAACATGGATCGGGCATACACCGCGGTTGCGACACCGTTTCTCGACAATGTTTCCGAGGATCTTACGCGTGCAGCGGTGTACGGCCGATTAGGGTTTTGCGTGGATCGTGAGAAAGAAATTGCCTCAATCCTGCGTTCTATTGAAGGCGGTGAACAGAGCGTGGTGCTCGTTGGCCAACCGGGTGTTGGTCGGGGCGCCCTCATTGAGGGAATCGCTGAGCTCATGGTTGAAGAGCACGTGCCAGATATTTTGAAAGACAAGCGATTGTTGCGGCTCAATGTTGCGCACATTGCGAGTGCGCAAGGGGGGAGCGGTGCTGAAGAACGATTACTGTTTGCGCTGCAGGAGGTGGCGATGAGTCGCAATATCGTGCTCGTCATCGAGAACATTCATGAACTCGTTGGTGTTGGCGGCTCGATTGATTTTTCGTCGATTCTTGCGGGCGAGCTTGAGAAGGGGTATACGTTTGTGCTCGCAACCGCGACGCCATCGGGGTACACAGAAAAACTGGAACGCTCGAGTCTTGGGCCAAAACTTGCGCGCATTGCGGTCGATGAACCAGAGCGGAACGTCGCAATTCAGATTGTTGAATCGCATATTGGAAGCATCGAAGCAAAGCACGGCGTAGCGTTTACCTATCACGCGATTGCGGCATGTGTGGATCTCGCAACGCGGTATTTGCACGATACCGTATTGCCGACGTCTGCATTGACCATTGCGCAAGAGGCTGCGCTTGTGGTGAGTAAGCGGACGTCGGACGTCCTACGTCGGACGTCGGGAAAGGAAATCCGATGGGTGAGTAAGGAAGACGTTGCGGAGCGCGTTTCGCAAAAATCGAACATTCCAGTGACATCGGTATCACAGGACGAAAGCAATACATTGCTCCAACTGGAATCGAGGTTACATGAACGTGTGATTGGCCAAGAACAAGCAATTAAAGCAATTTCGTCAGCATTACGCCGTGCGCGCACAGAACTTCGTGCGAGCAATCGACCGATCGCAAACTTTTTGTTCCTTGGTCCGACCGGTGTCGGAAAGACCGAGCTCGCAAAAACGACGAGCGAAGTGTATTTCGGTAACGAGGGTGCGATGGTGCGCTTTGACATGTCAGAATACCAGGATCAAGCATCAGTCACGCGTTTGATTGGCGGTAACGGTCAAGCAGGGTTACTCACAGAAGCGATTCGTCGCGCGCCGTTTTCACTGCTCTTGCTCGACGAGTTGGAAAAGGCACACCCAGATATTCTCAATGTGTTTTTGCAGGTTATGGATGACGGCCGTTTGACAGACGGACTTGGCCGCACCGTTGACTTCACCAACGTGATTTTGATCGCGACGTCGAATGCAGGAACACAGTACATTCAGGATGAGGTTTCGAAGGGAACGCCGACTGAAACGGTGAGGACTGGGCTTCTAGAGAACGAACTTCGCCAAGTGTATCGTCCAGAATTCCTCAATCGTTTTGACGACGTCATTGTATTCACGCCGCTGACACCGGATGACGTTTCTGCAATTGCATACATCATGATTGCAAAGATCGCTGAACGTCTGAAGGCGAAGGGGCTAGAGTTTCTGGTGGATGACGAGGCGGTGTACGAGCTTGCGGTGCAGGGATACGATCCGAAATTCGGAGCCCGACCACTCCGTCGTGTGCTGCAGGAGCGAGTTGAGAATGTGATCGCAGAACGCATTTTGCAGGGTGATGTGGGACGGCGGGATACCATCATCTATCGAAAAGGCGGTGAAATTGTGGTACAAAAGGCACAGGCCCTTTAGAAATATTGATTGAATTATGGCAAAAGGTTTTGACATGGTTTATGCGGAGGGTGGAGTTCTTAATACTCGAGAAAAAGCATTTGAGAAGGCCATGCAACGACGAAATGAGTACACCCCTAAACTTGAAGAATTTTTCAATGTGCCGGGATTTTATCATGAGAAAATTGAAAACGATATTCGGTTTACTACAAGAAAAAAGGGGACTTTTGATACCGCGCGCTATACCGTAGAACAAGCAAAGCGTGCAGGTGTTCTTGAGGTTATTCTTGCAGAAAACATTGAACTTTCAAATTGGTTGGGTGAGCGTGTTGAGACAGTATTTGCTAGTGAATATGACGATCTGGCGAACGGAGTTGATTTCGCTATTATGCTTGCTGGACTTCAGGAGTCAGCACCCCGATATCTTGCGGTTGATGTGACATTTTCTCAGCAGCAAGTTGTATCGAAGCTCCGAAAAATTAAGGAAAAGATTGATAGTGGTGATCTCACGCGCATTGAGTATTGTCAGGACAGTGAGGGTGAGAAATATTCACCAGGGCAGGTTCCGCAATGTATTTTGCTTTTTGATGAAACGGAAACGGATCACTTGACGCGATTGTGGGTGGAGAAGCGAAAAAGAGAGCTTGAACATCATCCGTTTCAGTTTGCGCTTGTCGAACAACTTGGCTGTCAACTGCTGATGTTTGAACAATATGCGAAACGTATTGGCAATACGGAACTTGAGAAAAAATTTTTGGACATGAGAAGATCGCTCGCGCTCGGGCTCGTCGCAGATCGTGATCAGAACGATGCTCGCAAACAATCGACAACCGTGACAGTATTACGCAATACGCTTTCTGATGTTTTTGGGTTGAGATGTACTTTTCCGAATGGCTTTCGCTCATTCACCGAGTGGGCGTATTCTCTTGATGAATTAGTGGTATCAGAGTCTGTGTAGAACATGAGTTTGACGAGATTACGGGCGATAACGGTACAAATTTGCAGCATTTTCTCTCGTTTTACATGGAACGTGCTACACTTTTGCGTATGCAAATATCCATTTTGTACGAAGATAATCATGTCA
>CAYHKX010000021.1:0-3246 GCA_964357305.1 uncultured Gammaproteobacteria bacterium
GCGCATATCATGTCCTCATCACAATAACAATATATCTTCCAACCATCGCTAACATCACGACGTCCCGAGAAGATGCATCAAGAACAACCCAGTGCTGTGCAATTTCTTCTTCAAACATCACCGGAATGAGTACAGGAACATGCTGTAACACATATGTCTCGATCTCTTCGATCGACGGATCTTCAATGACGGTGGCGTTCAATGCGACATCTGTCTGTTCAATCCACGTCGCCATTTCCACCGCGTCGCCAGAAAAGCTTTCGATATCCGGCAACACAATTGGCGCGGTTTCCATGAGCGCAAGTGCAGCTCTCGCCACGTCACTCAACGCAGCATCGATCGCCTCGTCATGAACTACAGCTGCAAGTGTTTGCCGTTCGCGCGCAGTTTTTGCATTCTCATACACCGTTGCGGGATCCGTAAACGTCGGAACGACTGGGCCACCATTCACGCGCTGATACACATACAATCCGCCGCTCACCACGAGCACAGCAAGCAAAAAATACCCGTACCACGGTTTCCACGGCTTCTGCTCTCCGTCGAGAGGATTTTTGATCAATGCTTTTAAGAGCATACGGTATAGGCTCCTTACACAGCGTGTTTTCGCGCCCATTCAGCCACCACCCACGTCGCACGCACGTCGTCTTCGTTGTACCGCAACACATCATCGAGGAGATTGCGATTCCCTGTCGTCAGCCATTCTTCGTACCACAATACAGAGTTCAAGCCGGATGCGTCGTCATGACGCCAACGGAATCCAAGAAACTGTGCTATGTCTTTCAATGAATAAAACGATAATGGAAAAATGATCGCTTCGCGTAAACGTTCGAGCACGTCAATAGAACGCTCGGCAAGTTCATCAATGAATCCTTCTGGCGCGCCATACCGTTCTGCCATCTGACGAAACACGTCCTGTTCGTACCAGCCGTAGTGATAGAGCGAAATACCAGGTCGCGTCTGCATGAATGCAATAAATTTCTCCCAAGCCGCCTGCTCCTCCGATTCATTCTCGGCGAGAAATGTGTGGAATTCGCTTTCTGCGCCATGCACATCCAGAACACCGAAAAGATAGTGGAGATCGCGCAATGGATCTGATTCGATGTCAACAATAAGCGCATCGCTCTCCGTGGGAAGATCCACACGGCCAAGAATTTCAGGCTTCCCAGAGAGTAATGTTTTTGCACCAAGAACAAGAAACTGCAAGCGCTCCGCGGAAACGCCGTGCACACGATTCGCGAGAAGATCCGCATGTTCTGCAGCGAGCTGTTTCACGGTGACGATCCCAGCATTCTCGAGAGCAGCAACTTCACTCCGCCACACGCGGTTTAATCGCGAGAGATGATCAGCGGCGATGGTTTCGCGCTTGCACTCATCAAACCATGGCGATTGCTTACAATCTGATGTAAGAAAATGCGGCTCCGGAACGCCCTGAAGAATACGCTCAATCCCATCAAGCGAGAGGCGAAATTTTACCGCGTATTCATCCAGCGCGTACGCCTCAACAGCGCCATCAGGACGCATAACGTAACCTTGTTGTGGTTTACGACCCTGAGTTACTCGCAGCACCTCGGCGTAAAATGAACCCTGAATACAATATTCTTCTTTCAAATGTCGTGAACGTTTAATATCACACGCCACATAGTAGTAGTCACCAAAATTCGATGTTCCGTCAATCCGCTCAAACAAATCCGGCGTCGCCACCCAATGCCCGTGTTTCAATGTTCCGCCGTAGATCGACGGTACACCCTGCGTCATGAGTTCAAGTGTTTTTGCGTGCGCGTCGTCATCCTGCACACCCCCTCCTAGCTCCCCCTTGGCAGGGGGAGGGACTTCGACTGAAGATCGATTCGCGAGAATTTTCCGTTCTTGTTCCTGCAACAACTCGTCGTCCTGCACGCGCAAACGCAAAAGGTTCTCCCGAAACTCCCCGCGCGCTTCATGCGTAATCCACGACGGGCACTTCAAGTACTTATAAAAGCTATGTTTGGTGATGCGCTTTTCCATGGGTGCAGTGTAGCGGAAGAAGGCGTGAGGCGCGAACCTTACAAAATCCCTGCAGCCTTTACGCAGTCAAAATCCTTTTGAATCTTTGAATGGAGTGGGGACGGTAACGCGTCGAGGGTGAACCAGCCGATATCGTCCATTTTATGTGGCTCGCCGATTTTCACCTGTGCAGGATCGACGTGAACCGCGAACGTCAACGCAACCCAATGTGTCGGCGCACCGTTATGCTCTCGAAGAATGTTGTGTGTCGCGAGGTGTGTGATCTCTCGAGCCTTAGCGCAATATTCTTCAAAGACCTCACGTCGAACCGCTTCTTCGAATTCCTCGCCAAACTCGAGCGCGCCTCCGCCACAATCCCATCGACCCTGTTCATCACGACAATTCGCACTCCGTTTATGAAGCAAAACCCGCTTATTCCCATCGTGACAAAGAAAGATACACGCTATTCCAATACAATCCACCCCACGCTCCACCGCTGTTTTCGTCGCGTCATCGGTCATATGCCAAAAATCCTATCATAGAAAATGCGCGAGACGAATCCCGCGTTATTTTCCATCTTCCATTTTCCATTTTCCTTTTTCCATTACTCCGCAATATCTTCCACTGTCACCGTCGTCATGATGTCACCTTTCTTGATCGCATCCACCACATCCATACCCAGCGTCACTTCGCCGAAGATACTATAGGCATGCGGCAATGGAACATCATCCAACATGATGAAGAATTGGCTTCCATTGGTATTTGGACCGGCGTTTGCCATGGCGACAATGCCACGAACGTACGTACGGTCATCCTCGAGTTCATCCTCAAACTTGTATCCAGGACCGCCAGTGCCATTCCCATTTGGATCACCACCTTGAATCACGAATCCTTCTTCGCGTCGATGAAACGTCAATCCGTTGAAATATCCGCCGGATGCGAGATACACAAAGTTTGATACCGTTTTTGGTGCAGTTTCTGCGTAAAGCTTGAAAAGAATTTCACCTTTACTCGTCGTGATGCGAATCTGCTTGTTCTCAATCTGCTCTGCGGGCAAAACGCCGGGGAAGGTCCAAGTTAGTTGGGTCACAACAGGGGTGCTCGAAGAATCTTGGGTTACGGACGGTGTTGTACTCGAAACTGGCGGTGTTGTACACCCAGCACCAGCCAAAAGAAGCACAACACCAGCGAGCATTGAGAATTTTTTCACAAAATCTACTGGACTTGCGTCATGAAGGATTGCACTTTCGCCTGTTCAGTCTG
>CAYHKX010000021.1:3346-7614 GCA_964357305.1 uncultured Gammaproteobacteria bacterium
ACAAAATCTACTGGACTTGCGTCATGAAGGATTGCACTTTCGCCTGTTCAGTCTGAAGTGCATATACCGACGTGAAGAGCACGGCGGAAAGCGAAAAGACGAGAACCAACATCAGCGCCATAAGCTCCATGCTTCCCGCAGGAAGCGCATGGCAACTCTGACAAAGATTGTGATGGCGCGCTGGCTGTACCACAGGAACCACGTGCGACACTTTTGCCGACGACCGTGAACGCGTTATTGGCGTGACGGATTTTGATTTGCGAATGGTAGGCATAGGATGGAGGAAGTATAACATGAGTGAAGTGCGTAGGGCGTAGTGCGTAGCAGGAAGCCTGAGTGACTACGTCCTACGGCCTACGCACTACGTACTGTCCTGCGATTTCAACGGCGCACTTACCGGACAACCCGTATTGTCACCCGACAGAATCCATTCGCCAACAATGGTGAACTGCACCGGCGTCAATACATCGTTCACAAACACCGTCACCACCTGCTCCGTTGACGAATACTCCGTACGCTGACCTGCGCCAACGCGACCACCACATCCGCCAAGCACTTGTGCCGCCGGCCACTCAACTGGCACGCCGTCAGGAAGCGTATACGCAGTGGATAACCGGTACCCACGAGTGCCAATCGATGCCTTAGCTCGAAGTGTGTCCTGCGCCGTAAGCAATGTCGGCACGTCAATATCCGGTACACTGCCAAGCGCGAAAATTCCAAGGGTCAGTACCTCCACTGCAAGCACGTCCACCGTGTCCGCAACCACGCTCGGTACTGGTACCCACATGCCAAGCGAAGAATTCCATTGGTACACCGTGGTCGCATCTTCTGTGCCAAGATCAAGACGCCTTGCAAACGACAACACCATCGGCGCATCCAGCGACACGTCCGATGGATCGACGCGATACGCCAATCCCAACAACGGATCACCCACCGGCATGCCCGCATCTGCAGTAACCGTCATCTGCTGTGCCGTGCGCACAAACCCAGCCACCGTCAACGCGCCATCAGTACTCTGCACCCGCTGTGCTTCCGGGATATTCAAGATCACAAACATTCCTGCAAAAAGCATGAACGCGAGAACAAAGGCGAACGACGCGAAATGAAATGATTTCATACGCACAGTATACAATGCGCGCTTTCACTCTTCTTTATTTTTTATTCCTTCTCAACATCCTCCCATGGCAAGCCGGGGCGGCCAAACATGCCGTAGGTGGAACAGGCGGCATAGAGAGGACGACGGAGACCGAGGCGCTCCACAATAGCTTCTGGACGGAAATCGAAACGGTGCTTGACGAGGTCGGTAAGATCATCGCCATTCCCTGCACGAGCGGAGAGCACAAGCGGCTCAGCAATGCCGAGTGCGTACATTGCCGTAATAAGCACGTTGGATGCGACACCTTCGGTCACGAGGGTCTTTGCCGCAAAGCGTGCCATATACGTTCCGGCACGGCCCGGCTTCAACGGGTCCTTCCCTGCAAGACCCATACCACCGTGTGGCAACAATCCACCATACGAATCCGCAAGAACTTTTCTGCCGGACACACCAGCGTTCGCACCAAATCCACCTTGCGTAAACGATCCACCGGAGTTCACGATGATCGTCACGCCGTCGATCGACGGAATACATGGCGCAATTGCCTCGTCGACAATTTGCGACTGAATAATCTGGAGTTCCATGGACGTATCATGTTCGACGATAACGGTAATAGCACGCAACGTTTCACCATCCGTGGCAAGTTGTACTTTTCCATCTGGGCGCAACCACGCAAACCGCTGATCACTTTTACGCAGCTCGTCGATGCGGCGCGCAATAAGATTTGCGTACACCACGGCACGCGGCAACATCTCTCGCGTCTCTTTTGTGGCATAGCCGTGAACGATTGCGGTGCCCTGCGCGCCACCACGAACCATGGTCCGCACGTTATCTTCCGTCGGCTTATCTAAATTCACAAACACTTCAACTTGATCCGTGTATCCCGCAGCAGCGTACACTGATTTACCGAGCGCGGCCGCATCAAAATCTGCACGCGAATCCGCAACACCACCAAGCATCACCATGCCGTTACTCCCAAGCGCCTGAATATCCATGCGCGTTAACGGATCCCGACGCAAATACTCGTCGACAACAGATTCAACAATCTGATCGCAGATCTTATCTGGATGCCCAGCAAGTGGCGCTTCAACAACTTTAAGCATAGAAAATCACTCTCGAGACTATCACAGTTTGGTTATCCACACCAAAGTTCTTGCGTTCGTTTTTCGTTCGGTTATGATACGAACAGGGGACGAACAGCTCAATGGAAAATTACAAATGGAAAATGGAAAATTTTACCTATGATCTATCATCGCTTTGAAGAATTGCCAGTTTGGCAATACGCAAAAAAATTGACTATAGAAATATATCGGACATTCAAACAACACCGTGATTGGGCATATCGAGATCAGATTCAACGAGCATCAGTCTCCATCATGAACAACATCGCTGAAGGCTTCGAACGCGGCAGTACAAAAGAACTGCGTCAGTTCCTCTATATCGCCAAAGGATCCTGCGGAGAAGTCCGATCGATGCTCGCGATCGCAGTCGATGTGAGTGATGTGCCGATCCAGCAATCACAGAAACTCTCCGAGCTTTCACAAGACATATCAAAGATGCTCGCCGGCTTTATCCGCAGTCTCAGGATATCAACGATTTAGGGCGCTTCAGACCTCACTACACAATTTTCCATTTTCCATCTTCCATTTTCCATTCCCTCCTATGCTTCCTCCACTCACAAAAAAGCAACGCGAAGTTCTCGATTGTATCGAGGGATTCGTGAAGGATAACGGCTACACGCCGTCGTACCGCGAGATTGCTGAACACCTCGGTCTTTCCTCTCCTGCCACCATTCACCAGCACATTAAAACGCTGTGTGAGAAAGGAATAATCAACACAGGCGACCACGGAACAGCACGATCGATCGAACTTGTGGAAACTGGGCCAATGTCCCCACTCGCCATCATGCTCCCACTCGCAGGGCTTATCACTGCCGGTGAACCGATTGAAGCCGTGGAACAAAATGAAGCCATGGCAGTTCCCGCAGATTTCGTCATGGATCCCATGAACTCGTACATTCTCAAAGTGAAGGGACGATCGATGATTGAAGATGGTATCTTCGACGGGGATTACGTTATCGTGGAGCGCAATCCGTCACCAAAGAACGGCGATATCGTTGTCGCACTCCTAGATAACGCGTACGCCACACTCAAACGTTTCTACCGAGAACCTGGTCACATCCGTCTCCAACCGGCCAACAGCACCATGCAACCGATCATTGTCAAAGGAGACTTAAACATCCAAGGCATCGTTCGCGCCGTCATGCGACGGTTCACTACAATCTAAATCATTCATTTCCCTTTTATGAATGCCATTGCCCTTCGTCATTACCACGTGACGGTTGCTTATCGCACCTCACTCTTCAATAGCACTCGTCATGAACTCGCTCACCGCATTCGCCGGTTTCTCAATCTCCGCCGGTTTCGCAAGCATGTCCGAACCATGATCCGCGCCCGCCTTGCGGCATAAATTCACTAATTCACTCAAAATGATTCGATTAAAGCGTAGCCACGACGACCTACGCACTACGTACTACGCCCTTCCCCTATGTCCTCCCACGAACTCCTCAACGATCCCGTTGATGTACACGTTGAATTCTCTGGCCGCCGCGTGCGCCCGACGTGTGTTCGTTGGGGCACTCGTGAATACCCCATGGAAAAAGTAAACCTCATTCACAGCACGAATGAAGGCGAGAAACGCATTTTTTACTTCTCCGTTTCGGATAAAACTACATTCATGAAGCTAAGGCTCGATACGCAAAACCTTGAATGGCGACTTGTAGAGATGTATTCTGAATAATTTTTCTATGCGCACACCACGGAGGAATGGCACGCGTTTCACCTTTTCGCTCAACGATATTCTCACGGTTCGTCGCCCCCAAACACAAAAACTCATCAAAACTCGAACCCGCGCCCGCGCGTACGAAAATCATCTCCGCCTCCCTCTCGCGCTGCTGAATAAGTAGAGACGGACGTCGTGCGTTGGACGTCGTGCGTTGTGGTGAGCGCAGGGCGACGAAGCATCGGCGAGCGGGTGGCGTCGAGGGAGGCCTCCATAGGCGCGCAGACCGACCCCGTCGGTTCGAGCACCTATGGAGTCCGAGACGACAGGACCCGTCAGCGTGCCGATGCGCAACACCCCCTCCGACCACTCTCCTCGCCGCCGCTTGGGT
>CAYHKX010000022.1:0-7488 GCA_964357305.1 uncultured Gammaproteobacteria bacterium
CCGAAACCGCAAAACGTGATTACCGTAAGAGATTCGCGTTAGTGTTTCAAATACCCGCGAACGAAATCTGCTGCAGAAATGATTTTTCCGCCAGCAGGCTGGAGGGAGGTAATTTCGAACGGGGCATCGTCGGCCATGCAAAAGAGACGGCCGTTAATGCTGAAGGGGGATTGAACGTCGGACGTCGGACGTCGGACGTCGGAAGGTGCCGAGGTTCCGCTGATGATTTTTACGATCGTTTCGGCTCCGTTCAGGGTCCAAACGGTCCAGGTGCCTGGCCACGGCGTGTACGCGCGGATTTTTTGGTCGATGGTTGCTGCCGTTTCGGTCCAATCGATTTTCCCGTCTTCTCGAGAAAGCATTTTGCAGACCGAGATTCCTTCCGTACTCTGTGCAGTCGGCACGATTGATCCTGTGAAAAATCCCTTCAAGGATTCAATAAGCAGCGGCGCAGCAATTGTGACGACTTTTTCTGTGAGTGTCTCGGTGGTTTCCTTTGGCGCGATATACATATTGGCTTGTGTAAGAAGTGGACCAGTATCCATCCCTTCGTCGATCACCATGATTGAAACGCCAGTGACGGTATCTCCCGCGGTTATTGCTGCCTGCATTGGTGACGGGCCACGATACTTCGGCAAGAGGGAGGGGTGAACATTCACAAAGCCTTTTGGAATTCGATCGAGGACAACCTTGGGAAGAATGCGGCCATACGCAATAATCACGGCGATGTCGGCGCGCAATGCATCAATCGACGCGAGAAACGTTTCGTCGCGAAGTTTTGTTGGCTGGAGAACAGGAATGCTGTGGGCGATAGCAAATTGTTTCGTTGGTGGTGCGGTGAGAATCTTCTTTCTTCCAACAGGTTCATCGGACTGGCATACCACACCAACAACGGTGATGTCGGCATCGGCAACCATCGCCGAAAGAATGTCGGCGGAAAATTGTGGAGTACCAAAAAACAAGACGCGCATATGTTAGAGTGCCGAAGCCTTCTTGATCTTCTCTGCACGATCGATGAACAGAATGCCGTCGAGATGATCAATCTCATGCTGGAATATAATGGAAAGCAAACCTTGTGCTTTGAGTACCACATTCTCGCCGGTTTCAATGGTTGTTTTGACGGTCACTGAGCGGTGACGTTTCACGATTCCCCAGCAGCCTGGAACCGAAAGACAACCTTCTTCGCTCTCCACCATTCGGAAGGACCGTGTGGTAATTTCTGGGTTGATGTATGCCGTTGGGATCCCGTCGGTTTCTGCAATAATTACGCGGTCATGCACACCAATTTGTGGCGCAGCAATGCCAACGCCATTCTCCTTTTTCATCGTTTCCTTTAATTCGTCGATGAGGAGTTTCATTTCCGGTGTCGTAACACGATCAATCGAAACTTCTTCGCTTTTTTTGCGAAGTTCATCGTTTGGTTCGTGGAGCACTGGTCGAGACATATGGGAAGTACGTAGTGCGTAGTACGTAGAGGGTTATTGCTGAATTCTTATGTTGACGTGATCGGGAATTTCGGGGAAATGTTTTTGCCAGAGTGCGAAAGTTGCATGATCGATTTTTGCGGTGAGGACTCCGTGACGGTCAGAAACGTACGAGGAGAAGGATGCCGGGAGGTCTTCGCGTGTTGCATTCTCGAACGTGATGAGTATACCGAACGGTGGCAAGAGATACTTCTCACGAATTGTTTGTTCGCGTTCTGTGATATGTGCAGGACCGAGAAGAGATTGGAGACGATCACGTGCAACGGTCTGAATGATGCATTCGGCGTGTTCGCGTGATGCGAGGTTGAGGAGTCGCTGTACTTTTCTTGCAGTTTTTTCTGCGCCGCGAAAATCACCCGGCACAAATCCGACGTCTGCAAGAAGCTCGGCAATGAGGCCAAAGCCATATTTGTGAAAGGGAATGATGACGCTACTCCAGAAGTATTCCGTTACTACGATGATTTGTGTATTCACATCGATGCGACCCTTTTCGATATTCCCGATTGTGACATCGGGGAACGCTTTTTTGAGATCGTCGACGATGCGTGTGCCGCCAATGAGTCGCGGGCCGATTTTGGGAGATCCACAAGCCGGACATGCCGTTGGTTTCCACATTTCCGTTCCGCACGCTTCACACAATAAATCTTCGAGACGAACTACCGGAAGGCTGCCGCACGTACCGCAGAACGGAACGTGGTTGCAAACTTTGCACTCCATGCGCTTCGCAACACCCTTCCGATTGAAGGATAATAGCACCTTTTT
This sequence comes from uncultured Gammaproteobacteria bacterium, assembly GCA_964357305.1. Taxonomy (GTDB): domain Bacteria; phylum Patescibacteriota; class Patescibacteriia; order UBA9934; family UBA9934; genus CAIKHN01. The sequence continues at coordinate 2,247 of CAYHKX010000022.1, forward strand.
TTCGCTGTGTAAAGCCGTTTTTATTGCTTCTAGCAGTGTTTGTGAGAGGAGTGGATACGCTGAAGCTTCTCCGCGGTTTGTGGTGTCGATGATGGTGGGAGAGGGAAGGGCGTAGGGCGTAGGGCGTAGGGCGTAGTGGGAGCTGAGTGGCGGGAGGGGATCGGTGACGACGAATCGTGCGCCATGGCGGTCGGCGAGGGCCTGGGCGGCGCGTACTGCATCGATGTGCGGGTTACGCAGAACGCTCCCATGATCTTCACATGCCGCCTGAATAGTAATAACCGACTCAAGATGTTTCGGCTCAATGAGTACGGTTTGACGAGTTCCGATGAGTACAGTGTTCTCCCCCTTGCTCCACGCACGAATAATCGCATTTCGTTCAAATGATTTCACTTTTCCGGTGAGAACCACTGGCGCGAAGGGCTGAAGAAATTTTGCATAGAATTGCGCGTCGCGTTCGCGAGGGACGAGAATGATGGTTTGACCTTTGGCGGATTTGCAGAGCGCGTGCGATAGAACTGCAGCGGTTTCTTCGTCAATGGCAAATGAGACATGATTTTGCTCCTTCAGCGATTCAAGAATGGCGCGAACGTGTTCGATAACATCTCGCGAAATCGAGAATGAAGGTGTGTTGAGTGATTTGCGTGATGATAACGTACTATTGTGCGGTTGTAGCCCCTCGTACGCTACTGAAAGAATCGATGATGGTGATTGACCAAGTTCGGAGGCAATGCCGTTGAGCGCGTTGAGATGTTCTGCGCTCATTGAGTACACCGCGGGATCTGTTCCTATTTCAACCACACGTGGTTCGGATGTTGTGTCCAGAAGCTGACTGATGACACCGAACATTTGGCGATGGCGAAATGGGATACGGATGACGTCACCAACACGAAAAACTACTCCATCGGGAATGCGGTAGTCGAATGCCTCGAATCGTCGAGGAAGCTTCAGGATCGGAAATATTTTTGCGAACACAGTGGTATCGCTAACGAAGTTCTGCGACAAGCTGGCCAACGCCAAATGGTGCTTCCTGTGAAAGAACGCTACTTTCCATTGGCGCTCCATCTAGCGCACCAAAGAGCATCACTATTTGCCGATATGATGTATCTTGTGCATGTGTTCGCAGTACTTCATAGACTTGAAGAAGTCCTGCGGTGTTTTTCTGTGCAACGAGGATTGCGAGAAGGTTGTCGAGCTTTTCGCCATCTTCGTGTAGCCCACCAGGAGCATCTGCGTTGCGCGTGTGCGAGCCGTCGCCGCAAGCGATCACTGCAATGCGTTTTGAGCTACTCACGAGCGATTCGCGAAGCGCAACACCGAAGTCAAAATGTTCCTTTGGAGTTTTGTTACACGGTGCAATAGGAAGAATGTGCACGTTTGGAAGGTGTTCGGTTATCATTGCGAGAGGGACTGTTGCAGAAAATGGGAGTTCTTTCTCGGTTTCGAGCGTGATGGCGTGTCCTGCGTGCCGCATATTTCGTTGCATGCCATCCGCGAGCATAAAATCTGTTCCGTACGTTTTGCTATACCCTAAGTCACCGAATTCTGCGAGGCTTGCGTGGTATGGATCTGCTATATTGATCGCAAATGTGTCTGTTGGTGTGTTTGCGTGGTCGCAAAAGAGCACGATGGTATCTGGTTTCGAAGCAAAGAGCTCCTCTGCAAGATTACTGAGTGCTGTGCGGGTTTTTGCGGCCATGCCGACGCGTTCAGGATTGACGGACGGGATGAGGAGCGGTGAGCAGGGCACGATAGCCGCAAAAACAATCATACGAATTATTCCGCGGCGCCAAGATCTGCGCCGATTTTGTGAAGATTGAGCACATCGTCACTCACAAAAATAATATTTTCCCAGGCGTAGCCGTAATCGTTAAATGTTTGTTCGCTGTCGATCGCGTGGCGTAATCCGTCAGCCACAACGTACACCGTCGGATTTTCCATAGAGCGCACCAGGGTTCCGTCAGGAAGTTTGAGAAATGTTCCTTCGCTGTACTGTTCGATTTCTCCAGGGGAGGCGACGTCGACTGTTGCATTCGGATAATGTGCTTTGAGAATTGCCGAATCAAGAATTTGTTGACGCGTACCGTCGCGCAGAAGGAATGTTGCACCAGATGCGGTTTTTACGATGCGCCCAGACGGATCTTGTGTTGAAGTGGTAATTGGCGAACCTTCTGTATAGGTAGCAACTTCACGGGCGGTGATATCGATAATTTCAGCTTCTGAGAACCCGATAGAGCGAAATGCTTCCATGGATTCAATGTGGCGCATGGTGTCGTCAACAAGGAGATAGATGCGTTCGTTCTCGTCTTTTACGAGGGAATAGTTTGCGAGTGCAATCTCATCACCGACGGGATATTGCTCAAGTATGGTTGATGCGACGACGATGATGAGGTCTTTGTTGTATCGGGACGTGAGCGCGCTTTCGCTCGAAATTGGACGACGATAGCCGTGTTCAATGCGCCAAACCCCATCCTCTCCTGCAGCTTGGAGGAGTGTGCCGGTGGGATATTCCTTTCCAAACCATGCATCCCATATTGTGACGAAATTTGAATTTCCGTGCAGGTGCGGGGTATATGCGTACATTGCAGCGGTTGCGGCGTTGTATGGTGTCACTTCCGTATCGTCGATAGTGATGGTGATGTTTGGACCGTATGTTCCCGCAGTGACTCCGTACGCTTCAATGTCCGCGAGATAGCCTTCAATAAATTGTAGCGACGCGGAATTTACTTGTTTACCAAATCCCTGCCAGCGTGACACACCAGCATCGGTCATTGAACAATCGTCGCACACGCCGTAGCCCGTTGCCCAGTCGTATTGTTTCGTTGTCGGATGAGGATCCTCGACAAGACTTTGTTCCTTCTGAAGGAGCACAAGGAGAAATCGGGGATTAATGCCGTTTTGTTGTGCGGCGCGCCAGATAATATCTGCGGCATCACGCGTACGGCCCTCCCAGTCTTCCGTTCGGTAGTCTGCAAGTGTACCGCGTTCAAGAAACGCTTGAATTTGGTTCCGATCCATTGCTTGCGAATCCGTGAGCTCTGCATCTGAAAGAATATAATTGGGATTAAATGCGACTGCGGAGGCAGGCAGCAGCAGCGCTGCGAGAAATCCTGTAATTCCGAAAGAAAATGCGCGAATATGCATACGTCTACAGTATAGCGAACACGGCGCGCGTTGACACGTCCAGCCTGGGGAAGCATTATTTCCCCTGTATCGTTCTCTTTTTTTATCACACTATGGCAAATCTCAATGTTCCCATTCAGAAATTCATGCCGAATGTACTACACCTACTCTCCCCTTGGGCGAATGAAGAGAAGCGAGTATTGAACGGATTGGTGGAAGTGAACGCTCACAGTATCAATAAGTACGAGTTCATTACCGAAACTGGGCACTTGAAGTTGGATCGCGTCGGGTACTCCACGCTTTCGTATCCGGGCGCGTATGGTTTGATTCCTCAAACATGGGATCACGATAATGACATGCTCGATTTTCTTCTTGCGAACGTGACCGAATCACTCGTTCCGGGATCGCTCGTGGAGCTTCGCGTTATTGGAGTGATGAAATTTGAAGACGGTGGAGAAATTGATGACAAGATTATCTGTGTTCCTGCAGACGACAAACGCTCAGACCATATCACGTCGTACAAAGATCTTGGTGCACACTGGGAAAAGGAAACTACGCACTATTTTGAGTTCTACAAACACCTGAAAAAGCCAGGAACATGTAAGGTGCTCGGATTTTTCGAGGCTGACGAAGCGGTGAAGGTTATTCACGAGTGTATTGAGCGGTATCAGAAAGAAATTCTTCCGAAGATTCAGGAATAGGAGGTGTTTTTCTCTCGCACGTACTGCTCTGCGGGTTTCAGCATGAAGGGGATGCGTCGTATGATTGCTTTTGAGATTGGGAAAAAGGCGAGCTTGTCAAGGAAGAGATTGAGCCAGCCAGTAGTGATGCAATAGTAACGACGAAATGGTGCAGTGTGGTGAACGTGGTGGTGCGATGGCGACAAAATAAGTCTCGTTCGTTGTAAGAATGTGATGAAGCGCGGTGACTGCGGCATGTGCGCCCATTTGTGGAATTGATTCGTGAAGAACACACCGAGGATGAGGACGTAGCATGTTGCGAATGCAAAGGCGATGAGTGTTGAGTGTAATGCAGAGTTGAAGACGACGTGCGCCATGATCATCATGACTGGAAGGGAAACAAGACAGTTGTGCCCGTTCGTTTGGATGAATCCATGGCGCGTGATGTCTTCCGGATCGATGTGATGCGTTCGGAATGGCTCGATAAAGGCTTTTCCGAGAATTGGCGTCGTTTCGCTCCCGAATGAGTCGCCAAGGAAATGGACGAAACCTGAAAGAAAATCAGCGAGCAGATACCCTGAAACACTTGCGAGCAGGATAAGCTTCGTGGAGAGGAGTTCTGATACGGCAAGCAGCTGATTTGTGAGAACAGTAAGATACACGGCGAATAGGGTAATGCCGATGACGTCCATGGTGAAAATATGGGGTCCGCGGTGATCCATACGTCTTCTAGATAAACAGCATAACACCGTTTTTCACATCGACGTTCACCGTAGAATCTTCGGCGATGGTTCCTTTCACAATTTCGAGCGCGAGCGGATCCAGAATTTTTGATTGAATGACCCGTTTAAGCGGACGAGCGCCGTACATCACGTCAAATCCTTGTTCGGCGAGATACTTCTTTGTGCGATCGGTAAATGATACAGCGATGTTTCGTGCATGTTTCAATCGTTCAACCACAAGCGCAAGCTGCAGATCCACAATCGCGCCAATGTCTGCTTTGCTTAATGCGTGGAACACGATAGTCTCGTCGATACGATTCAGGAATTCTGGGCGGAAGTGATCACGGAGCATTTCGAGAACCTTTTCTTTCGTTGCTTCGATTTTTGCGTCATCGTTTTCAGAAAAACCGATTTTTCTTCCGCTGTTGAGAATCACCTCGCTGCCAATGTTCGACGTCATGATCACGATAGTGTTCTTGAAATTTACTATGCGACCCTTTGCGTCCGTCATGCGGCCGTCGTCAAGAATCTGCAGCATCATATTGAACACATCTGGATGCGCCTTTTCGACTTCGTCAAGTAATACAACAGAATACGGATGCTTTCGAATCTTTTCCGCAAGCTGACCCCCTTCTTCGTACCCAATGTATCCGGGAGGCGAGCCGATCATTTTACTGACGCTGTGCTTTTCCATGTATTCGCTCATGTCTAAACGAA
>CAYHKX010000023.1:0-7374 GCA_964357305.1 uncultured Gammaproteobacteria bacterium
TCACCGTGACCACGGCGTCTTGAAAATTGTGGATGCTGGAAAGATCCATATAGAAACAAGTATAACAAAAAAATCCATCGGATTTACCAATGGATTTTTTTGGTGCGCCGGGTGGGGATCGAACCCACGACCACGAGCTTAAAAGGCTCTTGCTCTACCACTGAGCTACCAGCGCAATACTCACGAAATAATGATAATGCGCTCGGAGGATAACAGAAAACGTCACGGTTGAAAAGGACGAAGCCACCTATGCAATGCCCTATTTCCCTTCATGCAATATCCTCTCGGCCTCATGGACAATCCGTTCATCGCCGTTGGTTGGAAACACGGCACGGATTTTCGAGGTGAGCACATCACGCTTTTCTTTGTTTTCAACGTATCGCAACACCGCCTGGAGCAATGTCTGAGGGGTGATGTGGTGCACGATTTCTACAGCACCACGATCCTCAAGCGCCTTTGCATTCGCCTCTTGATGCCCAAGCAATGGTAATAAAATTGCTGGCTTACCAAGCGCAACCAACTCCATAATCGTTCCCATACCCGCTCGACACACCACAAGATCCGCAACAGCAAGAATATCTGCCATCCCCTCACCTACAAATTCTCGCACAACGTATCCGTCACCAATAACCTCTAACGCCGCGAGCATTTTTCCACGGCCAGTGATATGCACAACATTTGTATAACGAACCAAGTCCGGCCCGATAGTGGCGAAAAGTTCATTCATGCGCGATGCACCGGTACCGCCGCCAATCACCAACACCGTCGGCATGTCCTTTCGTAATCCAAATACCTCGCGTGCCGTCACTGCATCCCCAAACCGCAAAAACGGACGAATCATGCCGCCAACGACAAGAGTCTTCTTTGCGCCGTACTGCGCAACATTTTCTTCCCACGTCACACTAATACGCTTCGCCACCGGCGCCATGAGTGTATTTGCGAGTCCAGGAACAATGTCGAGCTGGTGAATCCAGGTTGGGACACCACAACACCTCCCCGCCCATGCGAACGGAACGCTCACATACGCACCAGCAGACATGATGAGCGACGGCTCAAGCTCAACAAGAGTCCTGAACGCCCGAACACAACTCCATATCAATGCGAAGGGCACAATAGGCCACGTCCACCAACGCATTCGATCAAACTTTGGCGCTGAAAATGCAATAAACGGAATCTTCGCAGCCTCAACAAGTCCCTTCTCTGGACCATTCGGTGTTCCAATCCATGTGAATCGCACATACGGATCGCGTTTACGCCACTCCGCAATAACCGCAAGAAGCGGCGTCACCGGGCCGAGTGTTCCGCCACCCGTAAAGAGAATATGTTTTTCAACCGTCATATCAAGAAGCATGTTTTGTGTGCGTAGAGACGTTTGCAACAACACCAAGACCAGTGAGCGTGACCACGAGGGCAGTTCCTCCGTAGCTTACCAAAGGAAGTGGCACGCCAGTAATTGGCAATATCCCCACCATCGCGCCAATATTCACCACGGTTTGAACACCGATCCAACACATCACCCCGGTGGCAAGATATCGGCCAAACGCGTCGCTCGCATGAGTGGCAATGTGAAATCCACGCTGAAGAAAAACCACGTACAGCACAAGGAACGCTGTGGTGAGTAAAAATCCAAGCTCTTCACTAATCACCGCAAAAATCGAATCGCCAGCAACTTCGGGAAGGTATTGAAATTTCTGGAGCGAATGTCCGTACCCTCGTCCAAAAAATCCACCACTCCCAATAGCGAGAAGTGCTTGATTGATATGGTACCCAGATCCGCCTGGATCAAGCTCTGGGTGAAGGAACGTCACCAAACGCTCGTATCGATACGTGGAAAATTTCAACAGAATCCCCATGAACACTGCGCCAGCTGCACCAAACGCGGCAAAATATTTTATTGGCGCACCGGCCACAAAATATACCCCGAGCGCCATGGCAACAATGATGCCCATCGTTCCTGTGTCGTGTTGAAGGAGCAACATACCCATTACCACAGAAAGCACGATGACGAACGGAATAAGACCAGAGTGAATATCACGCAAATCGCTTTCCGTCCGCTTCTCCATCCACGCCGCGACATAAAACAAAAACGTGAGTTTCACAATTTCTGACGGCTGGAATGAAAATGTTCCAAGCGCGATCCATTGTGTTGCCGAAGTTCCAAGATTTGTTCCGAGTCCCGGAATAAAAACGGAAAACAACAAACCAATGGAGAGCAACAACATGATGCCGGCAAAACGACGGAACAAACTATACGGTAATGTACTTGCCACAATGAACCCGATGATTCCAGGAATCAAGCCAAAAATGAGCTGATGCTTGAGAAAATAATACGAATCGTGAAATTTCACGAACCCGAGCGGCCCGGATGCAGAGGCAAGAAGTACAAGGCCAAGAAGCACCAGTCCACCAAGGAGGGCGAGAAATGTTTTGTCCGCGTGGAAAATTCCTGCACTCGCCATACACGTGATGCAATTACGTCACCATATCCAGAAGCGCCAAAAGTACACCAAAAACTGCGGTAATCCATGAGATCACCCAAAAACGCATAACCACCTTAGGCTCCGGCCAGCCGACCGCTTCAAAATGGTGATGAATTGGTGCAATACGGAAAATCTTTTTTCCAAACAATTTTTTCGACACAATTTGCATAATCGTTGTCACCATTTCTACAACGAACACAAATCCAATCAACGGAAGAAGGAGTGGCTGGTTCGTCAACATGGCAACGATTCCAAGCGTGACACCAAGCGACATTGCTCCCGTATCACCCATAATGAATCGTGCGGGATAGATGTTGAACCACAGGAAGGCAAACAGCGCACCCATCACGACCGCACAAAACGCAGCAAGATCGTATCGACCCTGAATCACTGCGATGAGCGAATACGCACCGAAGGCGCTTGCCACCGTTCCACCCGCAAGGCCATCGAGCCCGTCGGTTTGATTCACCGAGAATGATGTTGAAACAATCACTGCAATAAAGAACAGTGCAAATGGAACAGGACCGATCACGATATCGCCGACGAACGGAACGTGAAGCGCATCAAAACCCAATTTCATGGTAAACCACCATGCTCCAATTGCTGCAACAACGGCGTACATGAGTAAGCGATGACGAATGTGAATGCCGCCACCGTGCGATCCAATTTTAAACACATTCATCACATCGTCCGCCATACCAACGAGCCCGGCGGCAACAAGCGCGGCAATAGGGAGCCATGTTTGCGAACGGGAAAGAAAACTCAATTCCGCTAACGCGCTTTCCGGCGCCCAATACGCAAATACTGCGAGCACCATTGCAAGCCCGAATGTAGTCCCCCAGATCAGTACGCCGCCCATGGTTGGCACTCCAGCTTTCTTTGCATGGAGCTTTGCGAACATTGGCGCGGTCACGGCGCTACGGATCGATTTGCCAAGACGATATTTATACAACACAAACGTGAGCACTGGCGTCCAACTCATTGCGAGGAGAAATGACGCTGTACCAAGAATAAGAATTTTCGTGATTGCAAAAGCATCAACCATACACAACATTTAAGGACACCACAAACACCATCGCCGCAAAAAGCAACAAGGCAAGAATTGCCGTAGCGCACAATGCGACACTCGCCAACATAGCGTTCCGTCGAGCAAAGAACAGCGCAATTGCCGTGTTCACCGCAAAAAATGCCACGCCCATCATCGGAAGGAGAAAAATGCGCCACCATGCCCCAGTCCAGTCAACCCCGTAATGAATATTATAGTGAAGTGGAACCACTGGTCGACCGTAAATGTCTGGAAAAAGTCTCCACAGTGGCAACACGATTGAAGCAAGAATCGCCAAAAGCGCAACGCTGCTTGAATATCGAAACAGCGACATTCGCAGGAGCGATGCCACTCGACCCTTCTGTTCGACAATCCCTTTAGACATGCGACTCAACAGTACGAATCTTCCGAATGGCTGGAACCCTCTCGCACAACACCACCTCGACCCCTTTTTTCAAGGTCACAGAAGAGAGTGCGCATCCAGCGCAAGTACCAGTGAACGCCAAAACGAGCTCCCCCGTGCCGTCATCCCACGAAACCAGATCAATTCCCCCATTATGCAACCGAAGCGTCTTCCGCACCTCATCCAGCGCTTCTTGAAGCAAATGCATCATAACGGGCCCAGTATACCGCACTTCTCTCCACACTCAAACGCTTGACTCACCTAAGGAATTAGGCTAATCTATCAGCCGTTAGCTCTTATCGGTCTTGCCGGATGAGCACAAAGAATTAATGAGGTTGGCCGTAAACGTTCAGATGCTAGGAGCTGTGAGGACCGAAGCGAGGCGTACTTCATGGGTACGTTGAGCGAGGACCGGAACAGCGACAACGCAGATGAGCGTTTACGACGACCGAATGTATATGGCACATAAACTTGCCCAAGGATCTACACGTAACGGCCGCGATTCCCAAGCGAAACGCCTCGGCGTAAAGCGCGGTGACGGTTCTCAGGTTGGCCCAGGCGATATCATCGTCCGTCAGCGTGGCACCAAAATCCATGCAGGAACCGGCGTTCGCGTCGGCAAGGACCACACCCTTTACGCAATCGCGGAAGGTGCAGTCTCCTTCATGAAAAAGCGCCTCCCGGACTTCACCGGCGCCCTGAAACTCCGTACAATTGTTTCCGTGAAATAATTTCAATAGAACACCCCGAGCGATCGGGGTGTTTTGATATTATCGATGTCGCTCACTTGCCGCTTGTACAAACCCCAAGAATAACGGGTGCGGACGGAGCGGTCGTGATTGAAATTCTGGATGAAACTGCACGCCAACGAAGAAGGGATGATCGACAACCTCAACGATTTCTACAAGACGATCGTCTGGTGAAGTCCCCGCGATGCGAAGCCCGGCATCGATCAGACGCGAGCGATACTCGTTATTGAATTCGTACCGATGACGATGACGCTCCGAAATCTGTTCGGCACCGTATGATGTCCGTGCGATCGATCCATCTGCGAGTTGACATGGGTATGATCCAAGCCGCAACGTCCCGCCAATGCCCTTCCCTTGCAATTTCTTCGCCTGATCATTCATGAGGTGAATTACCGGACTCGTCGTCTTCGGATCGATCTCCGTGGTCTGGGCGTCAGGGAGACCAAGCTTCGTTCGAGCAAATTCAATCACTGCACACTGCATGCCGTAGCAAATGCCGAAGTACGGAATGTTGTGTTCACGCACATACCGAATTGCTGCAATCTTCCCTTCAATCCCTCGTGAACCAAACCCACCAGGAACAAGAATGCCATCATACGCATCAAGTTCCTGAAGCATAGACGGATCTTGTTCGTACGCTTCCGAATTCAACCATTCAATCACCGGCTTTCGGTTCAGCGACCACGCTGCGTGTTTGATGGCCTCAAGCACCGAAAGATAGGCGTCGGAAAGGATAAAGTCACCCGTGGAGAAATATTTTCCAATCACCCCAATCCGGACGGGGTGATCAACTGTCTCGATCGTTTCGACAAGTCCGTTCCATGCACCGAGGTCCGCAGCGGTTCGTGATTTCATGCGGAATGACTTCAGTACCGAATCCGCAAATCCCTGTTCATCAAACAATTTCGGTACCTCGTAAATTGAACGAGCATTTGGAGCCGTGATGATATGTGATGGCAGCACACCACAAAATCGACTGAGCTTTTCGCGCCGTGGCGCATCCAGCGCAACTTCTGAACGGCAAATAAGAAATTCTGGATTGATACCGATACGATTCACTTCTCGCACCGCATGTTGCGTTGGCTTCGTTTTCATTTCGCCAATAGACGGCGGCACTGGCAGATAACTCACAAGGATTGTTCGAATGTCGTCCGGCGCCCGAAGCTTCATCATGCGGATCGCCTCGAGAAACAAAATATTCTCGTACTCCCCAACCGTGCCTCCAATTTCAATGAGCGTAAAATCCGCTTTCGCCTTCTTCGCCGCGATCTCAATGCGATCAATCACCTCTTCTGGCACTCGCGGCACCACCTCAACACATTTTCCATGGTAATCACCGCGTCGTTCACGATCAATCACAGATTGATACACCCGGCCCGTCGTCATGTAATTCGTTGACGTAATATTTTCATCGAGAAACCGTTCGTAGTTCCCAATATCTTGATCCGTCTCGTCCCCATCGATGGTCACGAATACTTCACCGTGTTCCACCGGGTTCATCGTTCCTGCATCAACGTTCACATACGGATCGATTTTCACTGCAGTCACACGAAACCCACGTGCATTAAGCGTTAGCCCGAGTGCGGCACTACTTGTTCCTTTTCCTACGCCACTCATGACACCGCCAACCACGAACAAATATCGATGATGCATAGAATATTTGAAAACTCCGCCTTTTGTGCGGAGCTTTCTGTGACTTAGGCCATTTGGAGACGGTCCTTCACCCTCGCCATGTCAGCCTTGAGTTCCGCAATTGGCGGGAAGACGAATTCGTCCAGCGTGTCGGTGATTCCGTCGATAATCTCAATCTTTACTTCGTGAATGTATTTCATCATCCTTTTTTCTGAGGCAGAGATACAAGAATGAATCTCATCTCGGATATCCAGACGAAAATCACGAAATCGCTGGTCGAGATTCAAATTCCACTGAACATCCCGGGCATCGAGTCGCGTCACAAGGACCTCATCAAACATGCCCCGCAACAGCGCAATATCTTTTTTGCTCAACATAATTGCAAACAAAGAATAAACGTCTCGAATGGGGCAAGACTTTTCTAGTGTATCACAAAAGAGACCACTATGAAGCGGCCTCGGTAATGAGAGAAATGGTGGCTTCAAATCCTGATGGGAACACAACCGGGACGTCGAAGGTGCCGATCTCGTCAATCTTCTGCTTGAGCGTAATGGCATCGAACGGAACTTTGAACCCAAGATTCTTCAGTCCCTGCCGCACCACCGCACTCGTCACCTCCGTGACCATCTTTCCCTTCTTGATCTCAACCGGAACCACAACCTCCAGGCCGTCGATTTCGCCTGCAAGCTCACGATCTTCGCGTTCAGTTTTCCTTTCCTTCGGCCGATCGTCTAGCGCTTTATCTCGCGCTACGACGTCTTTGGTCGCGAGAACGGCGAGATGCTCCGGAAAAAGGAAACTTTGTGCGTAGCCGTCGGGGACATCGACGATGGCGCCTTTTGGTCCGAGGGACCGGACGTCGTTAAGGAGGGAGACGAGCATAGTCGCAACGCTTTCTGAATAATCCGCACCATGTCTTTATAACTCGATCGTTTCAGAAGCTCCTTTGACGGAACCCAGCTCACTGCACGAATGGTTTCGCCCGTTTCCTGCGGTTCTGGGGCTCGGATCACCGCATTAGCCGGAACTTCGAACAGAAAATAATGAATGTACTTGTGCACAAGC
>CAYHKX010000024.1:0-4110 GCA_964357305.1 uncultured Gammaproteobacteria bacterium
GCGCGCTTTGCGTCCATCATTGCTGCACCGGTCAACTCACGCAGTTTTGCCACCTCCCCTGCAGTGATCGCCATAGAATATTCGATGAATTATTTCTTGTTCGACTTTTCTGGCGTATCCGACTTCTGCTCCGCAGCCTTTGCCGCAAGCTCATCCTTGGTGGCGTCGTCGATATCTTCCACTGCCGCCTTTGAACTTTCCGCAAGCTTCACGTCGTCTTCCGCGTTCTTGCGAATATCGGTCGCGGCCTTTGCCGTTGCAATCGCTTTCGCCTTTCCTTCCGTCACTGCTGTGGCAACCAACTTCGTCACCATCTCTAAACTCCCAACAGCATCGTCGTTTCCTGGGATCACGAAACGAATGCCCTTTGGATTCACATTACTGTCCACGAGCGCGATCATCGTGACACCCATCGTCGTCGCTTCACGCACCGCTGTCTTTTCGTGACGTGCATCGAGCACAAAGAGTGCATCTGGGAGCTTCGTCAGCGCAGAGATTCCACCAATCTTTCCTTCAAGCTCTTCAATCTCACGCGCGAACTGAAGCTGTTCGAGCTTGGTGTATTTCTTCAACTCGCCCTTCGCTGACTTATCCTTGAGGTCCAAATAGTGGCGAATGATGCGCTGAATCTGTGCGAAGTTTGTCAGCGTTCCACCCAACCAACGCGTGTTGATGTATGGCATGCCGCACGCCTTTGCGTACTCCTCAACGATTGGTTGCGCCTGACGCTTAGTGCCCAGAAATACTACAGAACCACCGCGTGCAGCGATTTCCGTCACGAACGCGAGGGCCTGCTCAAGTTTCGCTGCCGTCTTTTCGACGTCAATAATGTGTACTCCGCCCCGTTCGCCGTAAATGAACGGCTTCATTTTTGGATGCCAACGGCTGGACTGGTGCCCAAAGTGCACGCCTGCCTTAAGCATCTCAAGTAACGATGGCATCTTTGCCATAATGAAATTCCTTTTAATCCTCGGCAGTCTCGCCATCGCGGGCCCCGTCTGCGCGGGGAGGATCCGTTCGATGATGTATCGAGTGCCTGTGAAATTCTGATAAATAAATTGCCTCGCAGAAGACGGCAGAATAGTACTCAAGTCTCTCAAATTTGGCAAATATTACCGAATTAACATCGCGTCGCCGAAAGAGAAAAACCGATATTTTTGCTCAATTGCCTCCTGATAGGCCGCAAGGACGTTCTCGCGGCCGGCAAACGCGGAAACAAGCATAAGCAGGGTGGATTTCGGTAAATGAAAATTCGTGAGCAGCGCATCGACGATGCGGAATCGAAAGCCTGGAGTAATGAACATATTGAGCTCGCCGGTGAATGCCGCCAAACCTTCCGTCTCTGCTCCCGACGGCCGACCGCTTCGAGCCGCAACCCCCTCCAACACTCTCACCGTCGTGGTACCAACAGCAATAATACGGCGACTCTCAGTCTTTGCCCGATTGATACGCTCAGCAGTTCCCGCATCAATTTCCACGTATTCTGCGTACATGACGTGATCCTCGATGTGTTCAGTCTGCACCGGTCGGAAGGTTCCAATACCAACGTGAAGCGTGACGTGTTCGATCTGTACGCCTTTCGATCGAATCCGCTCAATGAGTTCCGGCGTAAAGTGCAATCCAGCGGTTGGCGCAGCGACAGATCCGGTGGATTCTGCGTACACGGTTTGATAGCGATCACCGTGCCAAAGCTTAGCTTTAACATACGGTGGCGTCGGAATTTCGCCAAAGTTTTCACAAAAATCAAAGAGCTTTCGTGCAGTCATTGTTGTTCGAAACGTCACTACACCGTCAGGAGACTTCGATACTACTTCGAAGTTAACGCTTAGCTTTGACCCAATACCGAGTTTCCGGCTTCCCTTCACGAGCGCATCGATTTCGCCATCTCGAACCTTGAGGACAAAAACCTCAAACCCATCAATCATGAGTCGCGCGTTAAACACCTTTGAAACGTTAAACACCAGCACATCACCAGCGTGCAGCTCATCGATGATTTCAGAGAACCGATCATGATGCGCAGTCGCCCCCGTTGTCCGATCCAACACCAAAAGCCTAGACGCATCACGCGGCTCAACCGGCGTTTGCGCAATACGCTCTTCTGGAAGATCGTAAGAAAAGGAAGAAACGGGAGTTTGCATATCGCACATCACTCTATCTTGTGGGCTAATCTTTGACAAAAAGTGCCTCGACTGTTACTCTTTTGCCACTAAATCAGCTGTATACAAAGCAGCTCAGCTCCCCTTATGAAGGCAGAGATCCACCCAAAGTACTTCGATTCAGCTATTACATGTGCCTGTGGCGCCGTGTACAAGACCGGTTCCACCCTGGAAGCGATCGCGATTGAATTGTGCAGCGCCTGCCACCCATTCTTCACCGGAAAGCAGAAGATTTTGGACACCGCACGTCGCGTAGAGAAGTTTACCGGCAAGGCCGACAAGAAGTCCGCCGTCGTGAAGACCGCCAAGGACAAGGCTGCAGAACGCGCAGCGCGTGCAAGCGCCAAGGCAACCAAGAAAGCAAACAGTGATACCTCAATCAAAACGGTTTCACGTTAAGTTCGCCCATGAAAACACTCCGTCGTCTGATGGGGTGTTTTCGTTTATACTTGATATATGGATTACACAAACGTCATCGCCGATAAACGTGCTGAAAAAGCCGCACTCGAAGCCAGTCTCATGGACCAGGCCGTGCTTGGAAGCCCCAAAAAACTACGCGAAGTAAACGCGGAATACCAACGCATTAGTCGCGTCGTTGACGTCGCGACCGCGTACGAAACTGCCGTGCGAGATCTTGAGGGCGCAAAAACAGCGTTGCAGGATGCCGATGAAGACGTTCGTGCCATGGCCGCAGAGGAAATTGCCAAACTTGAGCCAAAGATTCCAGCACTCGAACAAGCACTCGAGCTCGCACTTATTCCAGCAGATCCTATCGACAGCCATGATGCGATCATGGAAATTCGCGCTGGGACGGGTGGCGATGAAGCAGCACTCTTTGCGTCAGATTTGTACCGGATGTACACGCGCTATGCCGAGCGTCACGGCTGGAAATTTTCGGTGATCTCTCAAAGCCAAAACGATCTTGGAGGATTCAAGGAAGTCATCATTGAAGTTCAAGGCGATGGCGCGTACGGCATCATGAAACTCGAAAGTGGCGTGCACCGCGTGCAACGCGTACCGTCAACAGAAAAAGCTGGACGTATTCATACTTCTACCGCAACCGTTGCCGTGTTGCCGAAACTCGAGCACGAAGAGTTTGAAATCAATCCGAAGGACCTCACCATCGAAGCGACGACGTCTCAAGGCGCCGGCGGACAATCCGTAAACACCACGTACAGCGCCGTGCGCATGGTGCATATTCCAACTGGCATTACGGTCTATTGTCAGGATGAGCGCTCGTTTAGCCAGAACAAGGAACGGGCACTTGGCGTGATGCGCGCACGCGTTTTTGCATTTGAGGAAGAAAAGAAACGTGCAGCGCTTTCCGCGAATCGTAAGGATCAAATTGGTTCCGGCGAACGGTCAGAAAAAATCCGCACCTATAACTTCCCACAAGATCGCGTCACGGATCACCGTGTGAAGCAATCCTGGCATGGGATTCCGAATTTGCTCGACGGTGATCTGGAAGAAATTCTCACCACACTCAAAATGGCCGCACGTGACGCAAAGTTTGGGGAATTATCGGGAGATGATGACGAAGATTAAGGACGTAGTGCGTAGGTCGTAGGCCGTAGCCACTCAGGCTACCAACTACGCACTACGTCCTACGTACTACGCACTTCCCATGACTACCATTCTCGAACTTCTTTCCTGGGCTGGCGACGCGCTCAAAACCGCGGACGCGGCGCGGAGCGTTCCGCAGAATGCACGCCTGGATGCCCAAGTACTCCTCTCCCATGTACTTGGAGTAAATAGTGCATACCTGTTCACGCATGGCGCCGAACCCGTCGACCTCGAAAACATCGAAACCTTTCAGAGACTCATCGCCCGTCGAGCGCGCTGTGAGCCAGTGGCGTATCTCACTCAAACCAAAGCCTTTTTTGGTCGTGATTTTTTTGTGAACCACCACGTGCTGATTCCGCGACCAGACACTGAAGTGCTCGTTGAGCACGCG
>CAYHKX010000024.1:4210-7320 GCA_964357305.1 uncultured Gammaproteobacteria bacterium
TGGCAATGGGACGCGCTTGATCCTGATGTGAAGGGCTACGAACCAAAACTTGCGTTCGTCGGTGGCGCAGACGGTTTAGTGCTCTACGACGAACTCTGCGTACAGCTCAAAACCTATCTTCACGAACAATCTCGCCGCGGACGACGGATTGCGATTGATCTGCTCATTGAAATCGATGTGGCCCAAAAGCTCACCGCACCCGCCATGCTCCGCGAGCACTTCCCAACCGCACACGTCACCGTCATTCCCGATCTCGCAAAGAAGGAGCGTGTGGTTATCGCGTCGGTCCGGTAGTTGGCTCAGAAACACTCAATCGCTCGAGTGAGTCAATCACCTCAATCCACGTCGTCCCCGCATTCATCACGATTTCATTTCCCTCGATATCAAAAAATCGTAGTCGTTCCTCGGTGCTTGGCTTTTTCCAAACGCCGATCGTTTCAACGCCATTTTGAAACAGGTGCATAGTACCGGTACCGATCGTCACCAATTCCTTCCTGCCTTTATCGTCACCCACAATCACGTCGACATCAGTTTCCAGAACCACCACATTGTTCGCAACATACGTATTGCCTCCTTGAGTTCGGCTGTATGTATTTGTGATTGGCTCGTAGATCCAATCTACGTTATAGCCAGAAGCGTTTGACCAATCGAGATGAATAATCGAAGCGACATCACTCTCAGACACTCCGTCAGTAAAAGCCCACGAGTCGTACATTGGAACTTCCCGTTCGTACTTCACATACATCTCTTCAATCGCGCTCCGCAGATCATCTATTGTGGTGTACACATTATGCGGTGCATAGCGTGTTAGCTCGTTCCGATAGAAATACTCGCTTTGAAAAAACTGATCAAGATCCATAACCCCGTCTTTACGAATCCGTTCCAACGCCTGCGGGGAACCGCCGACGTGGGCGTAGATGCCATCGAGCTCTGCATTCCAATCAAGAAAATACTCCCGAGCTGAGCGCACTGGACCGATCTTCGCCACGGTTTGATCTTCAGAATAGAACGCGAGAAATCTGGGAATATTTCCCTCAACTGGCGCCTCGAACACCAGAAATGCACCGTCGACTCCGGAAAGTGGCCACGCGTCTGCAGCATTCTCGATCATCACACCGAACACCCACGGGAGTTCGGTGAGCACCGAATCAATCCGTGTACCGGTGAGCGGATGACGGATAACGGGTGCAAACGCGGTCGGCGCAACAATGACGGACTGGGGTCGTGTCTGTTTATACAGCACTCCCCCGACCGTGATCGCCACAAAACACACAAGGACAATTCCGCCAACCGTAAGATTTTTTGGAGTTCCGCACCGCTTCCACCATTTCAACACCATCTTTTTCACTTTTTCAAAACGCTTCCAAAAATCAAACGTCATAGAGACTGCATTGTAACAAAAATCACTCAGCCCTTCGACTGAGTGATATTGTTGATTAGTCCTTTTTTGTTTCTGTTGACGAAACCTCTTCATCTTTCTTCTCTGTGGTCACTTCCACCTTTGAAACGTCCATATCCACCGCCTCGTTTAACGCGGCGAGCTCTTCTTCAGAACGTGGTGCCTGGACTGATGCAACCGCGTTTTCGCCGTCGGTCATCACTTCAATACCTGCTGGAACAACGATGTCCGACACACGGATAACGTCGTCAAACGTTGCAAGCTGAGTTACATCCACGTCGATGTGCGACACGAGCGCATTTGGCAAGCTCTTCACTTCAAGGTCTTCCAACGACTGCAAGAGGGTACCACCAAGCGTTTTCACTGCTGGCGCTTCGCCAACGAGCTCAAGACGAATCTTCGCTTCGATCTTTTGATTTGGATCCACGGAACGGAAGTCGACGTGGGTCACAAAGTCGTTCAGTGGATTGCG
The DNA here is from genome assembly GCA_964357305.1 of uncultured Gammaproteobacteria bacterium. Classification (GTDB taxonomy): domain Bacteria; phylum Patescibacteriota; class Patescibacteriia; order UBA9934; family UBA9934; genus CAIKHN01. The sequence continues at coordinate 6,082 of CAYHKX010000024.1, forward strand.
CTGAATTTCACCAATCAACACCTGGAACACTGCATCGCCAACCGTAAGGTCAACAACGGTGCTTGATCCTGCTGCCGTATACACCTTTCCAAAGGCATTGCGATCGATCGTGATGTTGGCTGGCTGCGTGCCAAAACCGTACACAACACATGGAACACTGCCAGCTTGACGAAGAGTATCTGTTTTGCGACCGACGAGATCCCGAAGGGTCGCGGTAAGCATGATGTGGTTCTGCATAGATGGCGCATATTTCATCCAATCCTAGCCCTTTTGTCAACTCAAAACGTTTTCCACTGGGGAAAAGGTATATTCTTCAGTTTTTCTCAGAACAAATTTGAATTCGGGATCATTTCAAAAGAACCCCAAAACTTACCCACAACAAATTCTCTATAAAACACTAGCTTTTGTTGGTTTTTTCTCATATTTCCCCTCGACAAAACCCCATTTTTCTGCTATGATGGACCGTTACAGTGAAGGCTGAAGGAGCGGTGTCCGTCCATAGTCATCACTATAGAGTGGTGCCAATCGACGGGCATTTCCGCCCACTGTGCCACGGCACACGGAGTTACCCATGCGTTCCATGTTCCTGCTTACCTCCGCCCTCCTCACCGCCTGCTCCACGCTCGAAGATGAGACTGGGAGTGACACGACGGCCGGGGAGATGGAGTCATGCATGACCGGCTTGGACGAACCAGAAGAGTCATACTTCCGCGAGATCGATCCCACCTGGATGGCGGAGGACTACCACTACAATGCCCACGTCGAGTGCCTCGACTTCCCGGAGCTGCGCATCGGCAGCGCCGTGGACGGCGGCGAGTGGCCGATCGACTACCTCCTGCTCAACGTCGCCAGCTACGACAACGGCGCGTGGGTCGAGAAGCTCGGAACCGCGCTAACCGTCACCATGGACGGGGAGAAGATCGGAACGTTCGATCCTGCGGGCGAGTCCTGCACGTTGGGCTACTGTGGCCCTGTGTGGGTGATCGACCTTACGGAGCTCGATGTCGCCGTGAGCCTCGAGGACGAACTCCTCCTCGACTTCACGCTCGCGGCCTTCGACGATCCGTCGGAGATCGACGAGCTGTGGGACGAGGAAGACGATAAGCTCCTCATCTACACCGAAGCCGGTTATTCGTGGACGGAGACCGACGGCGACACGATCACCAACGGCGGCTACATGGCTGGAACGACCGTCACGATGTTCGTCGACGCCGAGTAGTTGCCCCGTGGTCTCGACAT
>CAYHKX010000025.1:0-6934 GCA_964357305.1 uncultured Gammaproteobacteria bacterium
ACGTACAGCGTCACAATGGAGAACAAATGCACGAACACATCTTTTGCGGTTGAGCGGGGAAGAGCCGGCATAGAACAAATGATTAGATGGAGGGAGTATAGCACTGCATGGTATACTTTCCTCATGTCAGACCTTGAACGTGTGCCGTCGTTCCTGCCGGGGCAGGAGCCGGTACCAGTCCAACCAGAGCAATCGGCGGAGCATGAATCTGCCGTTTCGCAGCCATCTGCGCCGCAAGAATCGCCGGCGCATATTCAGGGTGCTCCACAGGCGCTCCCGTCAGCATTACCGCAGCGATTTGTTACGCCAGATCCGCGTTCGGGAATGCTGAAACAGGTTGAGTTGTTGCTCGCGGATGGTTTGAAAGAACTCTACATGTCGTTGCCAGAAGCACGGCGTATGGTGTTTAAGGCAACAGGCGAGGTGGTTGCGAACACCATCACGGATATGATCATGCGGGGGAAGGCGAAAGTGAAAGACATTTGGAAGCTCATTGGCGAATGGTTGCGGACGGTTCCGGGGGTGAATAGATATTTTCTTGAGCAAGAAATTAAAATTAAAACCGACCGCATCATGATGTTTGCGGAGTCGTCGGCAAAAGCCTAGTTTGTGAATTCTACCCTTCTCGCAAAAGCACAATCAAACCCTTACGGCATTGATGACCTGGCGGTTTCCGTTCCAATGGTGTCGACGAGTGGATTCGAAGATGCCTTGCCGTACATTCTTGCGTTTGTCCTCATTGGGAGTATTGGATCAATTGCGGTTCTTTTGATCCGTCAATATCTCATCGCACAAAGTCATCTCCGCGGTGGGGCAGATTCGACGGTAACGTTACTCATCACCATTCCACGCTTTCGGAATCAGGAAGATGCAAAACAGCACGATGCGGTTGCTGCGATTAAAGAGCAGATTGGTGTTGCGGAATCGTTGTACGCCGCGATTGGGGGATTAAAGCCACATCATGGATTTACTGCGTGGTTTCTTGGTCGCTCTGATGTGATTGCGTTTGAAATGGTTGCGCACCAAAAACTCATTACGTTTTATGTCACGGTGCCGAAGGGTCAGCGTGAATTTGTTGAACAACAATTGCATGCACAATGGAGCGACGCGCAGTTTGAGGAAGTGACTGATTACAATATTTTCTCCCCACAAGGAACAATTTTGGGAGGATATTTGACATTAAAGCGTTCGAACGCATTTCCGGTGAAAACGTATAAAGATTTGGAAAGCGATCCGTTGAATGCGTTAACGAATGCGCTCTCGAAGGTTTCGGAGAACGATGGGGTGGCGATTCAATATATTATTCGCCCCGCAAATCATCACTGGCGTGAAAAGGGTGCAAAAATTGTGCATGCAATGCACGAAGGGAAGACATTAAAGGAAGCCGAGCACGGAGCGTCCGTGTTTGGGAGTGTTGGCGATTGGACGAAGACGAAAGAGGCGCGAGAAAAAGATGAACAGAAAAAGCGTGAACGAAAATTAACGCAAGCAGAGCAGAAGATGGCGGAAGGCATTGAGAATAAAATTTCTAAGGCAGGCATGGAGGTAAACATTCGCATTGTCGCCTGTGGCGCAACGCCAGATTCTGCGCAGGCCTATTTGAATAACGTTCTTTCCGCATACAATCAATTTAATGTCTATGAGTACGGCAATTCGTTCACGACGGTGATTCCACGGAGCAAAGATGCACTCGTGAAGGATTTTATTTATCGAAAGTTTTCCGAGAAACATTCCATCGTGTTGAATACAGAAGAAATGTCCGGGCTCTGGCACATGCCGTTACCATCCACAGATACGCCAAACATTCGTTGGATGATGGCGCGAGTTGCTCCGGCGCCATTGAACATGCCGGAGGATGGGCTGCGTTTGGGGACAAATAAATATCGTGGAAGGGAAACTATTGTGACACTTGGTGAGCAAGATCGTCGTCGGCACATGTACATCGTTGGAAAAACTGGTTCTGGTAAGTCTGAATTTATCAAAAATCTTGTCGCACAGGATATCGCGAACGGTCATGGCGTTGCGGTGCTTGATCCAAATGGAGACATGGCGGATCAGGTATTGGAACTTGTGCCAAAGGATCGTATTGATGACGTCGTGTATTTTAATCCAGCAGATGTTGAGCGTCCGTTTGGGTTAAACATGATGGAGTACGATGGGAATTTTCCAGAGCAAAAGACGTTCGTAGTGAATGAAATGCTCGCAATTTTCGATCAGCTGTATGATCTGAAGGCGACGGGTGGACCAATGTTCGAACAGTACATGCGGAACTCGATGTTATTATTGATGGACGATCCGAATGCCGGAGCAACGCTATTAGAAATTTCGAAAGTGCTTTCAGACGAAGACTATCGAAGGGCTCAGCTTGCGAAGTGCACCAATCGCGTTGTTGTTGATTTCTGGGAAAAGGAAGCGCAGAAGGCCGGGGGAGACGCATCGCTTGCAAACATGGTGCCATACATCACGTCGAAATTAACGTCGTTCATTACGAACGACATCATGCGGCCGATTATTACGCAATCGAAGACGAGTCTGAATTTCCGGGAAATTATTGATACCGGAAAAATTCTCGTCGTGAATTTAAGTAAAGGAAAGCTTGGCGATATTAACGCGGCACTTATCGGTATGATCGTTGTGTCAAAGTTACAGATTGCCGCGTTTGCGCGTGCGGACATGGCAGAGCATGATCGTAAAGATTTTTTCTTGTATATCGACGAGTTCCAGAACTTTGTGACACCGGCAATCGCGACAATCCTTTCCGAGGCTCGAAAGTATCGGTTGAATCTTATTATTGCGCACCAATATATGGGGCAGCTGGTGAAAAATGGCGATACAAAGATTCGGGACGCCGTACTTGGCAACGTGGGCTCATATTTTGTTGCACGTGTTGGCCCGGATGATACGGAAGTGCTTGAAAAGATTTTTGAACCGACGTTCAGCGCGTACGATTTAATGAACACAAGTTTCCTTGCATGGAGTGCGAAAATTATTGTACACGGCGCCCAGGAAAAGCCATTTACCATGATTGCTGATCCAATTGTGAAAGGAAGTAAGGAAATGGCTGACGGCCTCAAGCAAATTTCCCGCCTCATGTACGGCCGCGATCGTGCTGAAGTGGAAGAAGAAGTGTACCGCCGTTCCGGCATGGCCGCCCTCAAATCAGCACCAACGAGTCCAGTGTTTCCAGCGGGATTGTAAGTATGGCGAGTAAACATATTGTTCTGGAAAATGTCGTGAAATCGTTTTCTACGATCGTACGAAATTCGTCGTATGGAGCGTGGAGAAATTTTTTGCGTCCGGATCGGAAGACTATTCACGCCGTCGATCATATTTCTCTCACGGTCGAGCGCGGGGAGCGATTGGCGTTCATTGGACCGAATGGTGCTGGCAAATCAACGACGATCAAAATCATGACAGGGATTCTGCATCCAACTTCTGGACGTGTTCATGTTGCGGGACTCGACCCCGCGCGTGATCGCCGCGAGATTTCATACAAAATCGGAACGCTGTTCGGTCAGCGATCACAACTCATCGGCAATCTTCCCATCGGGGATTCGTTGGAACTCTTCGGCGTGATGTATGGCATGAAGCCGCAGGGTATTCGCCGACGTGCCAAACAATTATCTTCGATGTTCGCGCTCGAGGAATTCTTAGATCGACCGGTGCGCAAACTCTCGTTAGGACAACGTATGCGTGCCGAGATTGCCGCATCGCTTTTACACAAACCGGAGATCATTTTTCTTGATGAACCGACGATCGGACTTGATGTCGTTGCGAAACAATCACTACGTGACGTGCTGAATACACTGTGTGAAGAAGAAGGTGTCACCCTGTTTTTGACGTCGCACGATGCTGGAGATATCGAAGCACTCTGTGACCGCACCGTGATTGTGAATCATGGGAAAATTATCATCGATGAATCAACGAAGGAACTTCAACGGCGCTACTTTACGGTGAAACATGTACGTGCGGACCTGGGTGATGATGCAAAAGACTTTTCTCTGGTGGGCGCAAAGAAGATTACTCGTCATGATCGAACAATGAGCTTTGACATCGATACCACAAAGCACCGGGTGAATGACGTCATCGGTCAGCTTATGCGCGATCATGATGTAGAAGATCTTGATATTTCCAATCCGACGTTAGAGGAGGTGATTGCTTCTGTGTATGCCGAAGCACGATAGCATTCGTACCGCGTTGACTATTGCAAGGCTTGCAGCAAGATCGATCACGGAACGCGTGTTGCCGCAGTTCATCGCTTTTCTTTGCACCATCGTGACGTTGTACGGTTTATTTACCGTTTACGGGAGTAGCATCAGTACTGGTTCGGTAAACGATATGGGGTTGGCTGCGGTACTATGGTCGTTGTCAATGTATTCCATCTATTGGGGCGTTGGTTCGCGATATATATTTCGTGACATTTCGGATGACGTGAAGGATGGAAGCATTGAACTGCGTTTAGTGAAGCCGGTGCATTACCTTGTATGGCGCGTGGCGCATCGTCTGGGCAGGCAGATACCCATGTTCGGGCAGCAAATTCTCGTGAATAGTGTATTTCTCATGTTGTACATCGGTTTTCCGGATATTGTTGTGACACCGGAATGGGTTATGACGGTACTCGGGTTGTTCATCGTTGGAATCACTATTTCTCTCGCGTTGTACGTCGCGGTTGGACTTTGTGCATTTTGGATTGATAATCCGCTGCCGGTGATGTGGATTGTTGAAAAGTTTGTCATGATCATCGGTGGGGCATTTGTGCCAATTGCGTTGTTTCCGAGCGTGTTGAAATCAGTTGTTGAATGGTCACCGTTCGGTGCGATGTTGGCGTTTTCACAAGCATTCACCCCGAACTTTCTCGAGCACGCACCAAGACTTTTTGCATCGCAGCTTCTGTGGTTATTGGTGATGTATGGTTTGGTCGCCATAATGTGGCACATGGCGTTACGTCGTGTTGCGATTAATGGAGGGTAATTATGCTTCAAGGAACTTTGATGAAAGAATGGAATGTTGGTGTGCGTTCTTGGAGGACGAATGTTCGTGCCGCACTCGAAAATCGGATCGCATTTGCGCTGCAGGTTTTTGGCATGATGCTGAACGATACGGCATTCGTTGTTATTTGGAGTATGTTCTTTACGACATTCGGAACGGTAAATGGTTGGGGAATATGGGATTCTATAGGACTGCTCGGATTTGGGACAATCACCTTTGGACTGGCATTCGGGTTTTTGGGAGGTGCTCCACACATTAACCGCTACGTCGCTGATGCATCGTTTGACGGTTTTCTTCTTTCCCCAAACATAGTGCTTTGGCGGGTTCTCACAAGTAAGATGGATGTTGCCGCGCTTGGCGATGCGGTGTTCGGTGCTGTTCTCCTCACACTCTACGCAATACAGATCCATGCAGATATTGCGACAGTTGGGTTGATGGTCCTGTTAATTATTCCAGGCGTTGCGATCACATTATCGATGAGTATTCTCTCGCAACTCCCGTCATTTTTTGTTTTCGGTGGAGATATCATTGCGGTGAATATCTTTAAAGCTTTCCTTGCGCCTAGTTTGTATCCCGCGGCATTGTATTCTGATGCGGCAAGAGTGTTTTACACCATCGTTATTCCATCGATGATTGTTGGTGGTTTGCCGGTAGAAATTGTTCGTGCACAGAGCGGGGTGTTGCTTATGGGGGTTTGGATTTTGGCAACCTTTTGGACCATCATCACTATTGTGGCGTTTTATGCGTGTTTAAAAAAATATGAGAGTGGCAACGCGATCGGCTTGCGGAGCGCAAATTGACGCTCCTCCGGACTTCTGGTATACTGCAGACTTGATTGAGGCTTTCGCAAATTGAAGGATCCGTGACATTTTTGAGATCCTTTCGGCTCGTTGTGTGATGGTTTTGGCTATTTTCTCTATATTATTTACCTTTTTCAGTGTTCAATTATGACACCACAAGTTCCAGGTCCGAAGGGCGTTTCAGCACCACACACAGGTTCACAACAGCCACGTTCTGTACGACGTGGCCCACAGCATGGTTCACAGCGCCGCGGCGGGCGTGGTGCTCGTGCCACATGGCAGACGCCAGCAGCCAAACACCCACGCACCGGGCACGGGGTGAAGTACGGTTCGCTTGAGCTCACGCCAAAAGATCACTATTCCGTTGCTGCGCCAAAGAATACGCCAGGCGTGCTTCGTATTGCCGTCATGGGTGGAAACGAAGAAGTTGGCAAGAACATGACGCTCTTGGAATACGGTGATGACATTATTCTCATCGACATGGGTGTGCAGTTCGGCGAAGAACACATGCGCGGCATTGATGGAATTGTGAACGATTTGTCCTATTTGAAAGGCAAGGAAAAGAACGTGCGCGCCGTCATCATTACGCACATGCACATGGATCATATCGGTGGAATTCCATTCTTGATGCCGATGCTTCCAGGCGTTCCGGTATTTTCGGCACCAATCACTCTCGCGTTGATTGCAAAGAAACTTGAGTACACGCCGGAAGTGAAGGTGGATCTTCGTCCCATTGACGAGGCAACGACGTTGCAGCTCGGCAATTTCAAGCTTTCATTCATTGGTGTTTCACATTCGGTACCTTCGGCGCTCGCCGTCATCATCGAAACACCGAATGGCAAGATCGTTCACACTGGCGATTTCAAAATCGACCTTGAACCAAAAGATGCGGATAGTAAGCGCTATTTGGAGCAGATGAAAAAGCTTGGCGACGAGAATGTTATTGCGTTGCTTTCGGACTCCACAAATGCTGGTCAAAGTGGAAATCAGGTGATGGAACGCGATGTGATGCACGATCTTGATACTATTGTTGCGCAAGCAAAGGGTCGTCTCCTTTTTGGCATGATCAGCACGAACGTCGTGCGCTTGGCGCAGATTATTACGCTTGCGGAAAAGCACGGGCGGTACGTCGCCATCGGTGGCCT
>CAYHKX010000026.1:0-6926 GCA_964357305.1 uncultured Gammaproteobacteria bacterium
GGCAGAGCAGGCGCTTGAGGTGATTAGTCGTGCAGTGGAAATTGAGAAAAATAACCCCGCTGCAGGAGAAGATCATCAGAAGCGCATGAAGAGTATTGCCGACGAGCTCGTGGGGCGACGGTACGGTCGCGGAACCCCGCGCAGCGGCGGTGCGGCAGGAGCAGCTGCGGCTGGAGCGGCGGCAGGAGCAGCTGCGGTTACAGCAACACGGGATCGGACGAAAAATGCTACGGATTATTCAGGACCGCGGAAAACTTCAAATGCGTCATCGAAAGATAATGCGTCAAAAACACAGAAGAACGCGCCTCCTGGTGCAGCGCCTGATAGCGGTGGAAAGAGAAGGGTCATTCGGCGTGGTGGTGGTGGGGGGTCGGGAGGAGGAACACCTCCGCCAGCACCTGCCTCTGCACCGGATTCTTCTGCTCCAGCTGCGACGTCAACACCACCACCACCGCCAAGGCCTTCTGGAGGCAGTTCTCGCACTGCTACACCGGCGCCAGCTTCGACACCTGTAGCACCTGCCGTTGCACCAAGTCCAGCATCTCCGGCCACAGATCCGGTCGATCCTTCGTTCGATCCAACGAATCGTTATGGAGCGGTTGATCCCGCAACAGAACCGAAAATATCGCCACCTCCGGGTGACGATGAATCATAAATGAACGGCATGAGTCTCGACTATGCGCTAAGGAGGCTATGGCTATTGCAGAACTCGTCAAAATTCCAACGGTACAAGCATTCCTCATGGACGGGTCAGTGATGACCGTCTTTGAGGCTATTTTGGAAAAGTTCGCACTGCCAAAAGAGCGTGCGATGGAGCTTCTTGATCTTACGGATGCAGTGCTCGATGGCGCGATTGAGATCAAGGATGTCCCAGCGATGATTGTGCAAGCATTTGGTGTGGAGGAAGAGCGCGCAAAACGCATGGCGTGTGATGTGATCGGGTATCGATTATTACCGCTTGAGCAGTATGTTCCAAATGTTGTGGTCCAGCTCGGTGAATGGGGTGCGGACATGAATAAATATCCAAAGTCTCGTGTTGGAAAAATGAAGATGGTTCCAGAAACGTTTGCCGCACAGCTCGACGAGAAGCTTGTGTTGAATTTTTCAGAAGTACTCATTAAGCGTGCTGGTTTCTTGATTGGCGCCTATTGGTTTGGCGAGAAAACGAAGGAGTCCACACTCACATTTTTCTCTCGTGCATCAACCATTGGCGGCCTGGGACTTTCGCCAGAGCAAGCGCAAACACTGATTGCGGAGATTGATGGCAGTCGCGATCTCGTCGAACTCCTTCCTGGCACTCCTGGTGAGCGCCCACCGGCAATTGAGAACAGTGGAGAGGTTGCGGTGAAAGAAATTGAGGAGAAATTCACGATTACGGAGGACGTTGAGCGTGGGGCGTCGGACGTGGTAAACGAGGAGAAGGTTATTACGCTTTCGCCGTCGCATGAAATCACTTCTGAACTCCCAATCGTGAATGCGCCGAAGAGTCCCGCGGCAGTCGGACGTCGGACGTCGGACGTTGAAGATTCTGAAATCCTCGACGCTGCTCGTGCTGCACGCCAAGTATCGATGACAGGTGGTGTGGACGATGCAATCAGTACAGCGGTTGCTCGTGCGGTTGCTGATGCGCGGGTAGTGTTGGTTAAACACGGCGTTTCAGAAGCGGCATTTGCAGATATTGCAAAAAAAGCACTGAAGGGTGTGCGGGATTTGTATCACACACGAGATGTTCTGGCGCGCGATTTGCAGTTCGTGGGTGCAGATTTGGAATTGTTGACCGAAATTCTCGAAACTGCCCATCGATCAGTGCATGAGCAGAACATCGTGCCCAGGGTTTCAATACCCGACGTCCGACGTCCAACGTCCGACTCCACCGTTCTCGATAAACGCTTCGCAGCAATTGCGAAGGAAGCACCAAAAACGCATGCAGAAGAAACCATGCCTGGGGCACGAGTGAGTTTGGCACGCACGGCGGAGGAGGAACATCAGAAACAGTCTGCGGCGATTTCTCAGGAAAAACTTGTAGAAGCTGCGGTAGCGAGTCGTCCAGTGCCGGTAACACCAATGTTGACGATTGGGTCTGTAGCGCCAAGGAAGCGTGATGGCGTCATGACAGATGTACAGCCGGTAAAGCGGCTCATGGGACCGGTGGACGAACTTGGTGCGATGACGCCCGCGGAGTTCCGCCGCCTGTCGACGGTGCCAGCGGATGCGGTGCAAAAGATTGAGGATATTTTGGTAACCTTGGAACAGCATGCGTACGAGGAACGGGTGCGTGGTATTGCCGCATGGCGCAAGAGCCCGATGCATCAGTTGTACGTCACTATGACGACGACTGCGCTCATGCAAGGGGTTGCGGTCGCGGAAGTTGCAGCCAAACGTCGTGCTCTAGGAGAAGAAAGTTTAAGTCCGGCAGAAATCCGGGCCGTGAGCGGACTGAATGAGAAGCTGAGATATTAATGCTACAATACCTCCATGCCCAACCAATTCGTCGTGCCACAATTTTTGGACGTGGAGAGTAAGATTATCGGGCCGGTTACTGCGCGACAATTTTTGATTATGCTCGGTGTACTCGTGACGGAGTTTATTATCTACCGCGTGTTTTTAAATGTGGTGTTTGTGCTCATCTTTGGTGTTCCGGTGCTTGGTATTGGTCTCGCGTTTGCGTTCATGAAGGTGAATGGTCAGCCGTTTCATTTCATTGTACTGAACCTTATTCAGAATTTTCAGAAGCCACGGCTCCGCATTTGGGATAAAACGTTGAGTGATGCGGATGTGCGTGTGTTTTTGCAGAAGGTTGATGAGGACATTGTACCGCCACCAATTCGCAAAGCGCCGATTGAACGCTCGCGGCTAAATGAACTCACGCTTGTGGTGAACACTGGCGGGGTGTATGCGTCAGACGACGATGTGTAATTATGGGAAATACCGCGCAAAAAACTGGTCAGCCAACGCAGCGATTCCTCGATATCGCGGAAATTCGCGAGGATTGCGTCGTCATGAAAGATGGAACCCTCCGCGCCGTGCTCATGGTGTCGAGTATCAACTTTGCGTTGAAAAGCGAGGACGAACAGCAAGCGATCATTCAAGGGTACATGCAATTTTTGAACGGACTTGATCATCCACTCCAAGTGGTCATTCAGTCACGTCGCATGAATATTGACGGGTATCTTGGACAGCTCAAACAGCAGGAGGAAACGATTCATAACGAATTGCTCCGTACGCAGATTCGCGACTATACGTCGTTCATTACAGAACTCGTCGAGCTCGGACAGATCATGCAGAAGCGGTTCTTTGTGGTTATCCCCTACGATCCTGCTGAAAAAGACGAGAAAGGAAAGGGATTCATGTCCAAGCTCTCGGCGGCAATTTCTCCAGCAAAAATTGTGAAGCTCAATGAGAAGCGTTTTCAGGAGCGACGGTATTCCTTACTGCAGCGCGCATCCACCGTGAGTTCTGGGCTTGCGAGTATGAGTTTGCAGGTTGCGCTTTTGGATACACAAGGTCTCATCGAGCTCTATTATTCATCCTATAATCCAGATGTCTACGATGCGGAGAAGTTGGTGGACATGGGCAAACTTCGTGTAGAAACGCATTTCTAGTATGGCTTTCGATCTCGGAAAACAACAACAGCAACAGCGTGCTACGTCACCAGAGCCAAAAAAGCTCACTGAGGCGCAGGTGAAAGCGCTTGAGCAGCGCACCACGCTTGAAGAAGAGCGCGTGTACCGTCGGGGAACTGTGAGCGTTCGTGATTTGATTTCCCCATCCAGTTTTGAAGTGACGTCGTCGTTTCTCCATCTTGGCGACATGTTCGTGCGAACGATGTTTGTGACGACGTATCCACGGTACGTTGGTATTGGTTGGGGTGCGCCGGTGATTAATTACAACAGCACCATTGATATCGCGATGTATTTTTATCCCATCAAGCCGGAAGTTATTTTGAAGCAGCTTCGCAATAAAGTGGGTGTACTGGAAGCGCAGGTGGTTTCAGATAATGAAACAGGAAAGCCACGCGATCCGGTGCGCGAAACTGCGCTCCGCGACGTAGAACAGCTGCGCGACGACCTCACGCAAGGCATTGAGCATTTTTTTCAGTTCGCCTTTTACGTCACGATGTACGCGAAGGACAAAGAAGAACTCGACCGGAGGACTGAGGAGATTGAGGCGATTTTCGGTCAGAAGTTGATTTATTCAAAGCGCGGATTCTACCAGACGGAGCAGGGATTTAATTCGACGTTGCCGCTGTGTAACGACGAGCTGATGATTACGTTCAACATGAATACGTCGCCAATTGCGTCGTCGTATCCATTTATTTCGTCGGACGTCACGAGTGATAACGGCATTTTGTACGGCATTAACCGTCATAACAACTCGTTGATTCTCTTTGATCGATTTAGTTTACAGAATGCGAATTCTGTCGTGTTCGCAACATCAGGTGCGGGAAAATCCTATGCCGTGAAACTCGAAATTCTTCGCTCCATGATGATGGGCGTGGATGTGATTGTGATCGACCCAGAAATGGAATACCGCCAGCTCTCCGACGCCGTTGGCGGAACATACATCAATGTGTCGCTCTCATCTGATAGCAAGGTGAACCCGTTTGATTTGCCGCGACCAAAGGGGGACGAAACGTCCGTGGATGACATATTGCGTAGTGCGGTCATTACGCTCAAGGGATTGCTCCGCATCATGATTGGGAAGCCGATGGGCGAGAAGGGAATGCTCAGCTTTACGCCAGAGGAAGATTCGTTGCTCGACCGCGCCTTGCTTGAAGCGTACGCAAAGCGTGATATTACGCCAGATCTTTCGTCGCTTTCTGGTGTTGTTGATTACCCGGTGCTCGACGATTTACTCCAGGTGCTTGAAGGGATGGAGGGCGGAACCAACTTGGTTGCACGTTTGCAAAAGTACACCAGTGGAACGTTCTCGGGGCTCCTGAACTCGCCAACCACCGTGGAGATGCGGAATCAACTCGTGGTGTTCTCTGTGCGTGATTTGGAAGACGAGTTGCGCGCAATGGCAATCTACACTATTGTGAATTACATTTGGAATGTGGTGCGTTCAGAGCGCAAGAAACGTATTCTCGTGATTGATGAAGCGTGGTGGCTCATGCAGAATGAGGATTCGGCGAAGTTTATTTTCGCTTTGGTGAAACGCGCCCGTAAATATTTCCTTGGAGTCACAACAATCACCCAGGACGTGAATGACTTCTTGTCCTCCACATACGGGCAAGCGATTGTGACGAACTCGTCACTGCAACTGCTTATGAAGCAATCGCCCGCGGGAGTTGATCGTATCGCGGAAACGTTTAATTTAACGCAAAGTGAGAAGTATTTATTATTGGAATCTGCGGTGGGAGAGGGGATTTTCTTTGCTGGCCAAAAGCATGCAGCAATCAAAATTGTTGCTTCGTACACCGAGGATCAAATTGTGACAACAAATCCGCAGCAACTTCTTGAAATAGAACAAGAAAAGAAGCGGCTTGCTGCTGAGCAAGCTGAATTTCAGCAATAGCCTATGGAACGCAAAACAACAATTGAGATAGCGCTTGCAGTCCTCGTCATCCTCGTGTTCATTGGATTCATCATCTGGTGGAAGTGGCCCACGGTGCAACAGGCGCAAACCTCCACTTCGACCACGTCAAGTATCACGACGTCGACGGACCGGGCGACAAGTACAGGGTCGTCCACAACGGATGTTGTGGAGGCGCCGGTGGTGAAAGAAACATCACCGTCAACCGTTGCACGCACGTTTGTTGAACGGCTAGGAAGCTATTCAACTGAAGCCGATGCGGAGAATATTGAAGATATTTTGCCAATGGCTACAGCCTCGTTTCAAAATGAGCTTCAGGCTTTAGTGCGTAAGGCGCGTGAAACATCGGACGGTGCGTATTATGGGATTTCGACTATTCTGATTACGGCGCCGAAAACGGTGAGCTCAACGGCAACGCAGACCGTACTTTCCATGACGACGCAACGTGAAGAGACTATCGATACGCCGGGAAATACCACGGTGATCTATCAATCGATTACGGTAACACTCGTGAAATCGGGAACAACATGGCTGGTGGATGACTATTCCTGGAGTGAGAAGATGTGATTTTGGATGCAGTATTTCCAAGGTACTGCGTGAACTGTGATCTTGAAGGTACGTTGTTGTGCTCGCGATGCATGACGGATCTGTCCTTTGACGGTCCGCCGTTTGCGTATGCGAATCCGGTGATTCGTCAACTTATTTGTGCGTGGAAATATGACGGCGACACCGAAGGACTGCGAATGCTTGTGGCGTTGTTGATACCGAGGCTTGAACCACTACGACTTCATCTGAAATCATTGAAGGTAGATGGGGTCGTGCCGGTGCCATTATCGGGATGGAAGGAACGCTGGAGGGGGTTTCATCAAGCGAGAGATTTGGCGCGAGTGATCGCGGAAGCGTTGAGCGTTCCAGTTATTGATGTGCTTGAACGTGAACATCGGTGGATGGCGCAGGCGAATTTATCGAAGGAGGTAAGACGGGAGTCTTTGAAGAAGGGAAAAGTGATGGGAGTGAAATCGGGACACGACGTTCCTCGGCATGTGTTGCTCATTGACGATGTTGAGACCACGGGGGCAACGATGCATGCGGCTGAAGAAGCGTTGAAAGAAGGGGGAGCTGAGATTGTGGTGCGTTGGAGTTTAGCGAGGGGATAACGTGAAATCTTTGAAAGGGTTGTGAGGGGAGGGCTGAATTTTGGAAAGCCGGGAGTGTTTTTGTTGTGGAGGGTGATCTTGTAAACGCAACTGAGTTGCGTTAATATGGTAGGGGTATGATGAAAGAAACGTCTAAAACCGCTGAGATTCGATATGAACTCGAGGCTGAAGGATTTCGCATGACGAAGCTTAGAAGCGCGCTTCTCGAGATCTTCGCGCACGAGGTGAAGCCAT
>CAYHKX010000027.1:0-6659 GCA_964357305.1 uncultured Gammaproteobacteria bacterium
GAGAATCGAGCTATAGCACCCCGAAACCCCGGCCGTAAGGCCGGGGAGGGTCATTGTCGCCGCCGGCATTTTGTCTATTTTCGGCTTGTGCCATCGCAAACTTCCTCGACGTACCACGAAGTACGCCTCGGAAGATTTGCTCGGCGCGCACCGAAACTAGCCTAAAATGACAGCGGCGATTCGTTTCCCCTTTCTCTTCTCACGTTCTTCACTTTCCGATACACTGTTCTCATATGAAAATCACCAGAACACAGGCGGTTATTGGGGTATCAATGATTGCGGTTCTTGCGCTCCTTATTGTTGGGGTAATCCAGATGTTTCCACGACTGATCGATCCATACGCGGGACTGAAGACGACGCTGGTGGTGCAGATGGATGACGCCACGCGGCTGCTTGTTCAGCAGAGATTAGAGACCGCAAAGGCATCACTTGCCGCGAGTGAGAAGGCAGGAGAAGAGGTTGATATGAACCTGTACCTCACGATCGCGGAGCAATACCACATTCTTGGCGACCTTATTGCGTCCCGCGAGGCGTACGAAACGTACCTTGATTTGAACCCGGCGTCGTACGTTGCGTGGAACGCGTACGGATCGATTCTGGAAATTATGGGCGATTATGAGAAGGCGGGACCGGCGTTCGCGAAAGCGATTGATGGATTAAAGGCGCAAGAATTCTTTCGCGATTACGCAGAATTCTTGGCGGCGCACTACCCAGAAAAAGAAATGGAATATAAGGCGGTGATCGATCAGGCGTACGAACATCTTGGTCAGACGCCATGGACCATGCAGGCGCTTGGAGATTGGTACTTCGCACATAATGACTGTGTGCTTGGCCGCGACCATTACAACGTCGCTCGGGCACTGGACCCAGAAAATACCAATCTTCAGCTCGACGCAGAAGAGAAGTACGATGCGTGCCGAGCGTAGTGCTATCAAGGAGGGCGCCGTGAGTACGGCGTTGTTCTTATTCCGTCGGAAACCGAGTTCGGACGAAACCCAGTTTGTGCGAGTAACCGAGTTACTCATTGGGGAGTTTCTTCATAGTCGTAAATCGCATTCGAGAATGACGAGCTGTGAAATTTCGTAGCGTTGTCTATGTCACCGAAATAGTCCCAGAGGACTTCGTTATCGACAAGTTGATCTTGAACGATGCCTCGGTAGTGTGGATAGCTAGACCAGGGATGCCTATCGGGATCGCTGATGGCCTGGCAAAAGAAACCGAAGAAACCAAACCGAAGAAACCGGGTTTCCTTTTTAGCCGGAGCGAAAGAGTATTTCGTGAAATGTTTTTACGGATGTCGGAGATCCGAAGAGTGTTGAGAGTGTGGTTCCGTCTACAACGTCATCCTGGATAAGATTTCGATAATGCCGATAACTCGACCAGGGGTAACGATCAAGATCTTCAACGGTCGCAAAACCCTTGATCGAGAGTGGATTCCGATGGATATAGGACGCGATCACCGTAAGATATCCGTCGTCACCAACGCTCTTAATTTTATAGGCAGCCTCAAAGAGTGCGCCAGAACGCTCGTATTTTCGATTAAACAATCGTGTATAACTCGTACCTATGCGTTGCATGAACTGCGAAATGCCATTTTCCGATATTTGCTCGAGCAAGAGGTGAAAATGATTTGACATGATGGTGTATGCATGGATGTTGACGAGATGTTTTCCGTCGTTGAGATCGTGTTTGCTGCGTCCCATAAAGAAAAGGAATTTTTCATAATCATCTTCCGCAAGAAACGTTGCTCTTCGATCAACACCGCGGTTATACACGTGATAGAACGCACCATTGTCGAACTCGATTGTTCTCATATTATGAAGAAAAAATAAAACCCACGCCCTTCAAGGCTATGGGGATTTCATAGGGATAAGTATATTTTCTCGCGAGAGATTTCTTTCGTCAATGGAGAATGTGCAAAAAGAAACCCGGTTTTTCAGTCTAACGGTTTCTCGGTTTCGAAACCCGGTTTCTTTTTTATTTGAATGTGGGATACTTTATCCATTCTATGCACCATTTCTCCTTTTCGCGCGTCACGATGGCTGCGCTCAGTGTGTTCATGATTCCAAGTCTTGCGTTCGCCCAAACGGCAAACGATCCCGCGCGAACGCAGCAGTGGTACTTGGACGCGATTGGTGCGCCAGAGGCATGGGATATTACCACGGGAAGGTCTTCCGTTCTTGTTGCGGTTTTGGATACCGGCATCGACCTTGATCATGAGGATATCGTGGGAAATCTTTGGACAAATCCGAACGAAATTGCGGGAAATGGTACTGATGATGATCAGAACGGATATATCGATGACATTCACGGTTGGGATTTTGTGGATAACGATAATGATCCAACGCCGACAGTATTTTCTGAGGCAGATTTTGACGTCGCTACCCACGGCACATTGATTGCGGGAGAAATTGGCGCAGTGGGGAATAATGGATTTGGTGTGACGGGTTTGGCGTGGGATGTTTCGTTGTTGCCTGTGCGTATGCTTGGGGAAGACGGGAGTGGAACGGGCAACAATGCCGCTGCTGCAATTCAATATGCCGTAGAACAAGGCGCGAAGGTTATTAATTTAAGTTTTGCGGGGAACGAACCAAACACTGCACTCGAAAATGCCGTGCGTGATGCGTATGAACAGGGCGTTGTTGTTGTCGCCGCTCTTGGAAATGACGGACGAAATGTGGATCTTGATCCGGTGTATCCCGCATGTTTACGCACAACTGATGAGGATTGGGTGATTGGCGTCACCGCATTAACAGAACAAAATCTTGGTGCAGATTTTACGAATTACGGCGCAATTTGTGCGGATCTCGGTGCTCCGGGAACAAGTATTATCGGCTTATCGTATCAGGACGATGTGATTGCGGGATTCGAAAGTTCGTATGACGGATTATGGAGCGGAACGTCGATGGCATCGCCACTTGTTGCTGGAGCCGCGGCGTTGTTGTTTTCGGAATATCCAACGCTCTCTGCTGGTGATGTTCGAAATATTCTGAAACTTTCAGTAGATCCCGTTCGTGCAACAGGGTTCCCGTCCGGTGGGCTCGGTGCGGGTCGTTTGAACGTTCTGCGCGCGCTTGAGATCGCTGTGTCGTATGCGCCAGAGGAAATATTGGCAGATGAAGAAGAAAAATCGGATGATGAATCAGGAATAATCAATGATGATGAAGAAATTACGAAGCCAAGTACTGAGACTTCGGAAGATATCTTACAGTACTCATTCGTTGCATTCGGTGCACCGGCTGGTGTTCTTCCGGAAGTTGATGTGTATCGCGCGAACGGCACGCAATACGCGAGGTTCCAGGCCTATACGAGTAATTTCAGTGGTGGCGTTCGTGTGGCAACGATCAACAATGAAGGCGCGAACATTCCACGCATTGTGACGGCTGCGGGAGAAACCGGCGGGCCGCACATTCGCGTGTTCACGGCGTTCGGTGCGGTCGCACATGAATTCTTTGCGTACAGCAAGGAATCGAATCACGGCGTGAATATCAGTATTGGCGATATGAATAATGATGGTATTGAAGACATTGTTACGAGCGTTGGGAGCGGTGTGAGTCAGGATATTGTGACGTGGTCGGAATCTGGCGTCGAACTTTCGCGATTCACTGCATCTCTGTTTCCGGCATCATCGCCACTTTCGGTAGCAACAGTGGATTATGATGACGATACGGCCGATGAAATTGCCGTGACGGGTATCATTGACGGCGTTGCCCGTGTCGCGTTGTACGATGCGGATGGGACATATCTCGTGGACTTTACGCCGTATGCCGGCGTGTCTGATATTAGCGTGTCCCGCGTTGATCTTTATGGCGATTCTTACGACGATATCGCGGTTTCAGCACTTACGGGAACAAATGATATCCGTGTGTTTACAAAGATCGGCGCCTTGCGCGGGTCAAAGTCGCTCACCGGTCAGGCGTTGATTGGCGATCGCATTATTGGTGCAGATCTTGATCTCGATGGGTTACAGGACCTTGTGGTTTCTGAGAATACAGATGCAGGCCTCGTGACGCTCCTTTCTTCCGATTTACATACGATTATTAGGACGTTCACTGCGCCGTCATTCGCGTCTTCCGCTGGCGCGTACCTCGCCGCATGGTAAAATCACTCTATCCCTATGTCGCTTGAACAAAAAACCGCGTTGGTTACTGGAGGTGCTGGGTTTATTGGATCGTTTCTCTGTGAATCCTTGCTTCGGGGAGGGAACCGGGTGATTTGCATTGATAACTTTTCCACCGGGCACGTACGGAATATTGAAAGTCTCTTGCGGAATCCAGATTTCCAGTTCCTTCGACTGGATATTAATGTTCCATTTGATCTCGAGTCGTTTGCTGAGCTCGATGCATTTAAGGTGAAGTTTATTGGCGTGCACGAAATCTATCACCTTGCCATGCCGACGATTGCCAAGGGATTTGAGGAATTTCTTATTCCAACACTCTTAACGAACAGTGTTGGTATGCGGAATGTGCTCGATATCGCAGTGAAGTACAAGTCGAAGTTTTTGTTGGCGTCCAGTGCAGTGATTTACGGCAATCAGCAGGGCGACAAGAAAATGTTTAATGAGCAAGATCTTGGAATCGTCGATCATCTCACGCCTCGTGCACCGTATAATGAAGGAAAACGTTTTGCTGAGACGATGACCACAACATACGGATCCGTACATAAGATTGATACCAAGATTGCGCGAATTTTTCGTACGTTTGGCCCACGCATGCCATTGTTTCAGGGTCACCAAATTTCGGACTTTGTTCTTTCTGCGCTTGATGGAAAGCCGCTTTCGATTGCTGGTGATGCTACAACAACCACGGCGCTTTCGTACGTTTCCGATGTTGTTGATGCGTTAATACGGCTTATGCGCGCCGAACCGGGAATCGGTCCGGTGAATGTAGGAAGCGATGTGGAGTTGGTCATGAAAGATGTTGCAGCAATGATTATCTCACTCGCCGAAAGCTCGTCTGAGGTGGTATACGAGGCTGCTCCGCCGTTTCTTACGAAGATTGGACTGCCGGATCTCACAAAGGCTCGCACGGCACTCAGTTGGGTTCCATTGGTTCGTTTGGATGACGGACTCGTGAAAACTCTTGAGTATGTTCGGGCAAATAAGCTCCTCTTGACCAACGACGCCTAGCCCGTCACCATAGTCGCTATATGCGCATTGTGGGCGTTATTCCAGCATGGAATGAAGGAACTCGTGTTGCCGCGGTCATTGCTGATGCGAAGCAGTTTATGGACCATGTTGTCGTGGTCGACGACTGTTCGAGCGATGAAACGAGCCTGATTGCAAAGAGTGCGGGAGCGATTGTGCTTCGCCATGTTATTAACCGTGGTCAGGGTGCTGCGCTGCAAACCGGAACAGATTACGCAGTGAACATGTTACTCGCCGACGTGGTGGTGCACTTTGATGCAGACGGACAAATGCGTGGAGATGAAATTCCCATGATGGTTGCACCAATCGCGGCCGGAGAGGCAGATGTGGTACTTGGTTCACGATTCCTTGGAAAGCATGCACTCAACATGCCGATCATGCGCAAAATCATGATCAAACTCGGAGCACTGTTCACTATCGCGCTTTCGGGTATTCGTGTAACTGACACGCACAACGGGTTCCGTGCACTTTCGCGTAAGGCCGCGACAGAGATGCGCATTTCGCTCGACCGTATGGCGCATGCGTCTGAAATTCTCGATCTCGTGAAAGCAAAGCGATTGCGATACGTTGAGCGGCCGGTCACCATTACGTATTCCGCGGAAACGCTGCAGAAAGGGCAGTCGACAGTGAGGGCGCTGATGACCGCGAAGGACATCATTAAGAAAAAGATTGTTGGCTAATATGGTGTTTAAGATTTTCCTCATCTGTTTTTCGCTTTACGCTATCGCTCGTGCAAAAAAGCAGTACGAGATGCGTCAGGCGTCCTGGTACTGGGCGGTGGTGTGGTCCGCGATGTGGGTCTGTGTGATTGCGGTCGCGCTAATGCCGCAAGCCACGGATGTTGTGGCAGAGTTCGTTGGCGTTGGGCGTGGTGCTGACCTTTTGGTATATATGGCAGTGATCTTTTTACTGTATGCAACGCATCGCTCCATGGTGCGCCAGCAAAAAATGAGTGAAGATATTACGGAGTTGGTGCGTAAAATTGCTGTGGATCGTCCGGAACGATCGTGATCGTGTGGAACGACCATTACAGATCGCAATTGTTTCTCCTGTTTTTCCACCATATCGCGGCGGAATAGGGACAGTTGCTGCGCACGATGCAGAACACCTTCGAACCATCGGACACACCGTGGAGGTTTTTACTCCGGCGTACAAGAATCAGTCGGCACGGGAGGCGAGCGTTACACGGCTTCAGCCGTTTTATGCGTGGGGAAATGCTGCAGTGCTTTTTGGGCTTGTTTCGAAGTTGCGCGGGTTTGATGTTGTGCATCTTCACTATCCATTTTTTGGGAGCGATATTCTTGTTGCCTTCGCGTGCAGGCTCTGGAATATTCCGCTCGTGGTGACATATCACATGAAGCCAAAGGCAAAAGGGGTTCTCGGCGGAACGTTTGTGTTGTATCGCGCTGTGCTGCAGCCGATTATTTTTTCTGTCGCACGAGCCGTGCTCGTGTCATCGGATGAGTATGCTCAAGAACAGCATGTCATGCATCGTCGACGGATCGTACATCCC
>CAYHKX010000028.1:0-6592 GCA_964357305.1 uncultured Gammaproteobacteria bacterium
CAAGAATACTTGGCGGTACAAGACAAAATACAAATGCCCCGCACACCAAACGCACTGAAACCTGCTTGCATAACAGCGAAACAAACAGACCGTACGCGAACAGCACGTGTGTTGCCATGACAAGGGAGAATAGGCCACGATCTGCCCACGCGGTTCCGAGAATGATCGCCACGCACAGCACGGCGCCGAGACGGAGTGGAAGGTGATGGCGGGCATCGATAGTAGACCGCGTGATTACAGCGACAATCATCGCGATCACCACCAACAACTCAACAACAAACAGGCTCATGATGCCGTACTCTGTATGCGCGCCGTCCAAAAGCTCCGCTCCGTACATCCATCGCGCTTGCCACGGAAGCAAGAATATGATGACCAAATGGAAAATGGAAAATGGAAAATGGAAAATTTTACGGAAAAAATCACCCCCATTCAATATTCCATTTTCCATTTTCCATTTTCCATTCATAGTCCCGCAGCATTACAGAGTACAATTTGTGCATCACGAATTGCTTCTCGGCGATCATTCTCGTGAAATTTCAACATTCCATTCATCACCACCACCCGCGTGTCTCGATTCATATGCTCTCGCAATACTCGAGGAAAGCGCGCACGTTGCAATCGTTCAGCAAAAGATTCAACAAAGCCGATGTCCGGAAGAGCAAAGCGCCCACCAGCGACATAGGCCGACGAGCGACATACCCGATGAGATTTCGGCAATGCTGGACGTATCCACCGATTCGTCGCGCGGAGTTTTGTCATCACGTCATCCCGATCAAGAATTGGGGCAAGCGTCGCGGTCCACATGAGCAAATACGGATCATCCGCACCGATTTTTACTGGTGCGAGATCGACGTGTTCACTATCAATAAAGAAACTCAAGCAAATCGGATCACGCTTCGCCTCCCCTGGCCGCAGCCGAAGCAGCGCAAGCGCACCGGTTAACACAAGTCGTGTCGACCATAATCGCCCAGGCGTTGTCACAACAAACATATCAATATCGCTTTCTGCATTCGTAAAGGATTGCGCAAGCGAATTACAGACCGCAATCATTCGTACCCATGGCAACCATGCAGCCCAACGGACAAAATGTGCCGCACGACGAGATTTACGGAGTGCATCGGTCATGCGAGCAACACGTTCCCTTCGCCACACTTCCGCATCGCCAATGGCGAAAAATCCTTCAGACTCCTGTACGCCATGCTCATGCAGCCACACAGAATCTGCAAGCGTCGTCATCACATCGTGAAGCGAGAGAAACTCGTCGTCACACCACTTCCAAATTTCCAGCGCCGTCAGCGGAAACCTTGTGTACGTCATGTACGCAAGAATACGGAAAATCGATTGCTCTTGGGATGTCGGCATACTTATGATTTCCGAAGCGCCCACGCTGTTCCGGTGCGAACCATATGAATAAAACCAAATCCAATAAACACCACATCGCGTAACCGGATGATGAGGGAAAATGCAATCGGACTCATCGGTACGGCGAGTGCGGTGAACACTGCGGCAAAACCGCCCTCAAAAATGCCGAGCCCACCTGGAACCGGAAGGAGGAGCGCGAGCCCTGGAAGTGAGCTAATAAGAAAGGCCTGCGCAAAATTCAATGAAACCCCAAAACCCCAAGCGATATAGAATGTTTCGACCACACGGAATGCAACCATCGCCAGAGAAAGCGCCGAGATTCCAATCACACCACCCTTCCCTTTTGAAAAAAACCCGCGCATCAACTCCTCCGTAGATTCGAGCCAGAGTTCAGCACCACGAAGGCGTTTGATCTTATCGAGCCTTAGCTTGTGAAAAAGTGGACGAGCCATTGCTTTCCCACGAGCAAGCGCGACAAAAAACGAAAACAACACTACAAAGGCCGCCGCAAGCCCAACGCCCATCGTCACGAGCGTTCCGGTTCCGCCTTGGTGTTCAATGAGGGCAAACATCACCCCGAGCGCGATAAACACCACGTATGAACAGAGCTCAAAGGCAATATCGAGCGTGGCGGACGCAACAGCGCTTTCACTTGGCACGTCATCTGCGATGAGGAGCGCGACACGCACTGGCTCCCCGCCCGCTTGATTCAACGGGGTGAGATAGCCCACGGCGTAACCCGTCATACGGTGCCAATACATGCGCCAAAGTGAAAGCTTATGACGTTTTTCTCGTACTTGGCGATGCAAGATGATCTGCCAACGCACGCTGTACAGAATGAAATTCGCCATTGAAATCCCAACGAATCCTACAAACGGCCAAAAACCGAAGGAACGAACATGTTCCACAATGTTTCCAAACCCCTCCTGCGCCAGCAACGCATATAACAACACCACGCCAACGCCTCCACCTATCAACACCCCGATAGTCTTCCCATGCGCCATAATGAAACCAGTGTACAACAAAAGGCACCTGATCGGCGCCTCTTGTGTGGGAACGCTTACACCTTCGGTTTCAGGAAGAATGCGTACATGGCGTAAGTGTACACGGTACTGATGACGATATAGAGTGTCACGCCGCCCACCAACGTGGTGGAGCCGAGCACGAGCATCATCACTGGCAAGCCATAGAGCATCATTTTGTTCATCGTTGCCGTCATGTCTTCATCGAGCGACGCTGTGGCGCCCTGCGCAACTTTTGGCGGACGACGAGTAACCATCTGCTTTGCCTGGAAATACTGTGCCACACCAGCGATGACACCAAGAGGAATACAGATCACACTGAGATCGAGGCCGAAGAACCACGGCGACATGGTTCCTGGGTTTTGAACGAACGCGTAAAGAATCGATGGGTCGATGGTATGAATACCGGCTGCAAGCGCCTGATACAACGCAATGAACACAATAAGCTGAATGATTGTTGGCAAACACGACGCAAACGGGTTCACATTGTGCACCTTGTACACACCCATGAGTTCTTTTGCGAGCGTTTCTTTGTCGTCCTTATACTTCTCCTTAATCTCCGCAATCTTCGGCTGAATTTCTTGCAGCTCCTTCTGCGCTTTCATGGACTTATACGTGAGAGGCAGTAGGATGCTCTTCACGAAAATGGTCATGACAATAATCGCAAGGCCAAGCCCACCCCATGGCACCAAGGTATACACGAACACAAGTGCGTTATAGATTGGCTGGTACAGCAACACGAAAAAGAAATTTCCCATAATTATTCAGCAACCTCCACCACCTCGCCCTCTGCCTTTTTCTCTTGAATATTTACTTTCCACCCCGTGAGTTTTGCCGCAAGACGCACGTTTTGTCCGCCGCGACCAATCGCAAGCGAAAGCTGATCACTTGGCACCACCACAATTGCCGCGTGTTCAGCTTCGTCAAGGCTTACCTCGAGCACTTTTGCTGGCGAGAGAGCATGCGTAATGAACTCGCGAGGATTCTCGCTCCATTCCACAATATCGATCTTCTCACCAGAAAGCTCGCCGGTAATGGTCTGAATACGGCTTCCGCGCTGACCAATACATGCGCCGATTGGATCGATGCTTGTATCCGTCGACATCACCGCAACCTTGCTTCGTGCACCCGCCTCACGCGCAACCGCTTTAAGAACAACGGTACCGTCAGCAACCTCCGGAATCTCAACCATGAAGAGCTTCTTTACCAGCTCATCGCTCGTACGAGAAAGCAAAATCTGCGCTCCACGGGTTCCAAGAGACACTTCGCGCACATAGAACTTCAACCGGTCACCAGAGCGATAGCGCTCGGTTGGCATTGCATCCTCTGGCTTAATGATGCCGGCGGTACGACCAATGTCGACGAGAATAATACGTCCCTCGCGGCGCTGCACCGTACCAACAATGACGTCACCTTCAACACTCTTAAATTCGTTGAACACAATTTCGCGCTCGGCTTCACGCAACTTCTGCGTGATCACCTGTTTTGCGGTCATCGCAGCCATGCGACCGAACTCCACGGCCTGCGGCAATTCCGTACGGATCACATCACCCGGCTTCGCACCCATCTTCAGGAGCTGCGCGTCCGAAACCATGATGTCCGTCTTTGGATTAAACTTTGGACCAATCTCCTCAACCGAAGTCTCCACCGGCGTTGAATAATCACCAAGAGCACGCATCGCCTCGCGACGCGCCGATTCCTCAGCTTCACGCTTTTTTACTTCTTCAAGCTCTTCTGGAGTGATATCGTCAACCACCGTTTTCACGTCAAAAATACGTGCCAAGCCGGTTTCTGTATCAAACTGTGCTTCAAGATTATGATATTTGTCGCCAAAGTCTTTGCGATACGCCGCCGAAATTGCAGACTCGATGGTGACGAGCACGTTCTCATACGAAAGTCCCTTCTCGTCACAAATCTGTCGCATTGCTAACTCAATTGCACTGGCCATACTTGGTTGTTCTTTAATTTTCTTAACGAGGAGACCTGGCTTGCGGCCAGGTCTTCATGGGGTGCACTCTATCACGATACATAAACCTATGCAATTCCAGTGGCAAGCTTCAATTGCGCGATATCTTGATCATGTCCATCGAGTCTCGGGTACACGTCTCGATCAAGAATATCAATAATGCCGTCAATAATTTCTTCTTTCACAAGCTCGATTCGATGTATCACTTTCGATTCTGAAGAAACAATTAATGCGTGCATCTCGTCACGAATCTCACGTTTCAACACGTGATTGTTTTCTTCAAACATTCCACAAAGAATCTGAATATCATTTTTGCTGAGCATACAAAAGAGATTAAGAATTATTCATGGGGAGTATTGTTACTGTATCACACTACCCCACACCAATAATGTGCGTGATTTTCGGTGGCGTGTGATCGTATTCGATCGCAATGACGTCGATACGCCAGGCGATGTGAGGGCGTGACGCCATATAGTGTTCAGCGACAATGGCGATCTTGCGGAGCTTTGATTTCGTGACAGATTCTTCGGGATAGCCAAACTCGTGATCCT
Organism: uncultured Gammaproteobacteria bacterium; assembly: GCA_964357305.1. Taxonomy (GTDB): domain Bacteria; phylum Patescibacteriota; class Patescibacteriia; order UBA9934; family UBA9934; genus CAIKHN01. The sequence continues at coordinate 4,902 of CAYHKX010000028.1, forward strand.
TTCGTGCTTTCACTTCGACCATCACGAACTCGTCGCCGTCCTTCGCGATGATGTCGATCTCGCCGAAGCGATTTCGATACTGCGCTTCCAAGATCGTCATGCCCTGAGATTTCAAAAACGCAGCGGCATCTTGCTCAGCTGCGTTTCCAAAAATCCTCCTCGGATCGACCATATCAATTAACGGGAGCGGCGTGGCAAATACTTATTCACTTCTCCACGCGACTGTTCACGATGTTGAAGCACTGGGACCTCACGCTTCATGAAGCGCTGCAAACGCACGAGGGCGATGATGATGCCGGCGATGATGATGAGGAACCAGAAGCGGGCACCAAAAAACTGAATCTCTTCGAACGTGAAGAAGAACCAGACCAAGCCGACGATACCCGTGGTTGAGAAAATACCAGCGATGCGCTTGAGCATTTCTGCACGATACTTCTCGTACGAACGGTTTCGAATGACCATGCGAATCACCGCACCGGCGATGATGAAAAACGCAAAAATACCAAAGAATATGCCTTCAAACGCGGATGCCATGCGGATCGGCGTAAGATCGAACCAAAATTGCCAGTCAATCAATGGAGAGAAGAAATTCATATGGGCGCTATGGTATCGGAAGTCCTAGGCGCTGTAAATTCGACCCCAGTGGTGGCGCCCTGGCTGAAATTCGCCACATTGTGTACAGCCACCGTCCGCAAACACCCGATCAACGGACTGCGGCGTGACACGAAGTGACGATTCTGGAGCAACGGCATGCCGTGTACCAGGTTCCCAGTCCACCACAATAATCACCCCTTCTGACGTGAGAAGTCTGCGCGCCTCAGCAACAATGGATGCAAAACGTCGCGTCATCCAAAGGGTGTTGATGAGGAAAATGCGATCAAGCGATCGAGGTTCGATTCCGCTGATTCCGCCAAAACGTTCAATGTCGCCACGAACAACAGAAAGGTGCGGGAGCGTATGCAGCGATCGGTGACCCTGGAGCATCGAAAGTGCCTCGGGATGAATGTCGACAGCGTACACCGCGCCTTCATTTCCCACGGTTCGCGCAAGCGGAAGCACAAGATGTCCGGTGCTACCTGCGCCAAAATCCGCCACACGCATTCCGGGGCGAAGCTGCGCGATATCGATCATCGCCTGAGCGCTAAGAAGGCTGCTACCGGCCATGATTTAAAATATTGAACGAAGAACGCTGCCAATGAAAATGTCGAAGAGATCGAGTGTGACGATGATACCAATCACGATAATGGCAGTTCCAAGGAGTTTGTAAAAGAAATTTGTTGTACCTAAATGCTGTTCTGCCCACGCTACTGACCCGAGCAAATCCTCAAACCACCGCGTCTTCCACACTATCAACAACCCCACAGCAGCGATCAGAAGACCAATGAGAATGCGTTCAATCATATAGTGTATTTTAGCACAAAACAAAAATCTCCCCGTCTTAGAGAGATTCTTGTTCGCCTCGCTGTGCTCGGCGGAACTGAACGGAAGTGAATCGAACGAAGAAAACTGTTTTATATTGTTCGGGGCTAGGCGACGTCGAGCACCGCGCGAGGCGTACTGAGCCGTACGATGAGCACGGCGCGGAGACGGCAACAACGCCCTGGGCAATATAAAACAGTTTTCTGTGGTGGATGCTGGGGGATTCGAACCCTCGACCCTCTCGGTGTAAACGAGATGCTCTAACCAGCTGA
>CAYHKX010000029.1:0-6574 GCA_964357305.1 uncultured Gammaproteobacteria bacterium
CGATGGTTCGCGACCGTCGTCGTGCTCTTTGTAGAGTCCATAGAAACTCACAACATTCTTCATGATCGTGATGAATTTCTTCGCCACCTCGTCAACACCGGCCTCGTTGAAGAGCAGATTTTCGCCATTTACCAGCGGTTGCGACATTAAGTAGAACCGCAATGCGTCGGCGCTGTGCTTTTCGATAAGAATTGTCGGATCTGGGTAGTTCTTCTTCGACTTACTCATTTTTGCGCCGTCCTTGGCGAGAATTGTTCCAGTAGTTAGTACATTCTCGTACGCATTCCTCCCAAACAACGCAACCGACATCACGTGCATCACATAGAACCATGCGCGGGTTTGTGCGATGTATTCAGTAATGAACTGTGCCGGAAAGGCTTGATCAAACTGCTCTTTATTTTCAAATGGTGCATGAATTGCTGCAAACGGCATGGAACCAGATTCAACCCAACAATCAAACACCTCAGGAATACGGTTTCCCTTCTTCGTCTTTGTATCGTCAACCCACACTTCAATTGGGTCGATGAACTCGCGATGAAAATCGGTAAGTGATTCTACTTGCGTTGGATCGACGGCCCAAACCTTGAACTCATCGAATGATCCAATCACGCGACGTGTTCCGTCAGCCGCAACCCACACCGGCATCGGCGTGCCCCAATAACGGGAGCGTGAGATATTCCAATCTGGAGCAGTCTCAAGACCCTTCCCAAACCGGCCCTTCTTTAAGTGCTCTGGATACCAATGAATGTTCTCATTCTGCGCAATCAATTCCGGCTTGAGCGACTGTACATCAATAAACCACGCTGGCACTGCGTTGTAATAGAGCGGCGTGGAACAGCGATAGCACATTGGGTACGAGTGCATGAACTTCGTGGCAGACCAAACGAGGCCACGATCGGAAAGATCGGAAATAACCCAATCTTCTGCTTTTTTGTAGAACACGCCCTTAAGCGGCTCAACGAAATCTAGGAACTTTCCTTGGTCGTCCAACGTTGCAACACATGGGAGATCGAATTCTTGCGCGAGATTGTAGTCGTCTTCGCCAAACACCGCTGCCGTGTGCACAATTCCAGAACCATCCTCGAGCGAAACAAAGCTCGCCGGCATGATGTAATGCGCCTTTTTCCCTTCAAGTGGCATGTACGTGTAGAGCGGTTCGTATTCAAGGCCAAGAAGATCGGAGCCGTTCACGGTTTCAATGACCTCCCCCTTGCCATCCAAAACCTCAAGACGCTTCTGCGCGACCCACACGAATTCGTCGCCGACCTGAACTTTCACGTATTCCGCGTCACGATCAACCGCAAGACCGACGTTTCCAGGAAGCGTCCACGGCGTCGTCGTCCAAGCCAAAAAGTATTCATTATTGACTCCCTTACGCTTAAATTTCACGTACACTGAGTTGTCTTCCACGTCTTTATACGAGTTATCCATCGCGATCTCGAAGTTCGAAAGTGGCGTGGCGCAACGTGGGCAATACAAAATGACACGTTTGCCTTCACGAACCAAATTCTTCTTGTAGAGTTCGGAAAATCCCCACCACACACTCTCCATGTACGTGTTGTCCATGGTTTTGTAGGAATTTTTGAAATCAACCCAACGAGCAACGCGCTTGATAATCACTTCCCACTCTTTATCAAACCGCAAAATTGCTGCACGACATGATGCATTGAATGTATCAATTCCGAGTGCTTCGATTCCCTTCTTCCCGCCCTTCAAGCCCAACTCTTGCTCGATCATGTTCTCAATTGGCACCCCGTGACAGTCCCAGCCCCATACGCGCTCAACTCGATATCCTTTCATTGTCCAATATCGCGGCACCACGTCTTTAATCACTGACGGCAAAATGCTTCCGTAGTGTGGCAATCCTGTTGCAAACGGTGGACCATCGTAAAAAGTGTATCGCTTGCTTTCGGACCGCTCTTCAACCGCCCTCTCAAAAATGCGATTACGCTCCCAAGATTCTAAAAGCTGCTTTTCCTGTTCAGAATGACTTTGCATATCAGGCAAATGGAGCACCGGAACGCCGGGCTCGATAAAATGTGATACACGAACAGTACCAAATCCTGAAAAAAAGCTCCAGAACTACGCTATACTACCCACATGTCTCGACCTTCCATTATTTATCTCGGCGCAGATCACGCTGGATTTGCGCTCAAAGAGAGTGTGAAGCGCCACTTGGAGAGCGCGAAGTTTGAAGTTGAAGATTTAGGAGCTCATCACATGGAGCCGAGCGACGACTACCCGGAGTATGCAGCCCGCGTGGCGAGTGTGGTGCGAGAAAATCCGCGTGCAGTCGGGATTCTCTTTTGCGGAAGCGCTGAAGGCATTTGTATTGCCGCAAATAAGTTTGACGGAATTCGTGCAGGAATCGGCTTTTCGATTGATGCGGCAAAAAGTCTCCGATCCGATGATCACGGTAATGTCCTCTGCCTTCCAGGTGTACTCGGCGTGCAAGACGACGTCATGAAGATTGTTGATAGCTTTCTCGAAACTTCCCCCTCAAAGGAATCGCGCCACGAGCGACGTGTACAAGAAATTGAGAAGCTCGAAGCAAACAATTAGCCCTTCAGTCATTGCAAGGAAGGTAATCCTAACGAAGCAATCCAGGTTCACCCTAGATTGCTTCGCTACGCTCGCAATGACGGACATAACTATGATCGAAATCCTCCCTGCGATTTTAGCCGATGACGCGGAAACATTTCGCGAGCGTTTGGGATTTTCTGGATTTTGGCAACCTGGCATGGTGGCACACATCGACATCCTCGACGGCAGTATGTTCGGTGCAACATGTTTTTGCGATCCAACTTCGCTAAAAAGTCACACGCTACACGCTATACGCTCGAGCTTCCCTTCTTCCATCGAACTCCACTGTATGGTCCGCAATCCCCTTCCCGTCATTGAACGCTGGAAAACGCTGGTGCCGCAAACCATACGCGCCATTGTGCACGCTGAAATAGATCGGCCGCTCGATGAACTCCTTCACCGCATCCATGGCCTCGATCTCGAATTTGGCCTTGCATGTTGCCCGGAAACATCAACCGATATCATCGAGACACTCCCTGAACTCCCCGATCGTGTACTCATGATGGGAATCGATCCTGGCGCATCAGGTCGACCGTTTATCGGCGAACCAATTCTTACAAAAATATGTCGTCTTCGTTTTCAACACCCCTCACTTCATATTTCAGTTGATGGCGGTGTTACAGAACAAAACAGGCTGGGTATATTCAATGCAGGTGCATCATCGCTGGTGGCTGCAAGCGCCATTTGGACCACACCGCACCCACGCGAAAGTTACGAACAGCTCATCCACCCACCCAAGCTTCACGTCTAAAAAAAGGTTTGATATACTCTGAGAAGTAAATATTCTATGACTAAACGCGTAATTTCACTTTTGAGTACTTTCGTCGCCGTCATTACCCTCGTCGGTGGTGCGACCCTTTGGCACACAAATCGTGTTGGCGCAGCGACAATCGTAAATTCTGGCGACCTTATTCGTGGCACATCGTTTTCCGCGGTGTACTACATGGGCGCTGACGGATTCCGCTACGTTTTTCCAAATGACAAGACGTATTTCACCTGGTACTCAGATTTCGATGACGTGAAATTCCTTACCGATGCCGAACTTGCAGCAATCCAGATGGGTGGAAACGTCACATACAAGGGCGGGGTGAAGATGATCAAGATTAACACGGATCCTAAAGTGTATTTCGTGACCGACGGCGGCACACTTCGTCCAATCGCCGATGAAGCCGCGGCAAGCACGCTGTATGGTTCATCATGGAACACCATGATTGACGACGTACCGGATGGATTCTTCTCAAATTACAACGTCAGCTCAGACGACGTGACAAGTTCAGATGCTGATTTGGTTGATGACGATTATGCAACGACCATCAACATCGATAAGAGTCTCACAGCGCCGGAAGAAGTCGAAATTACGAGCAATGGCTATAGTCCAATTGATGTCACTATCGATGCCGGCGAAACCGTGCGCTTTACGAATACAGATAGCGAGAAGCACACCGCAACGGCAGATGACCTCACCTGGGGCACTGGAACCATGCAGGCTGACGGAACATTCGTACGCCGCTTTGATGAAGCGGGAACGTACACCTTCTTCGACAGCTACGACAGCGGAAACACCGGAGCAATTTACGTGGAATAGGCGCGAGTGTCGAGTCGCTAGGCGCAAGAGAGAGACGGGTGAAAACTCGTTTCTTTTTTTCTATCACGACTCTCGCCTAGCGGCTCGCTGCTCGTGCCTCCTGCTATACTTCCCTCATGCCTGCACGAAACCATACTGTCGCTGCAATAACAGATGAAGGCGTCCGCACACTTGAGCTCCTTGCGAATACAATTCGTCAGGATATTTTGCGCATGCTCGTTGAGGCAAAAAGTGGTCACAGTGCCGGCCCACTTGGCATGACCGACGTTTTCACTGCGCTGTATTTTCATATTCTTCGTCACAATCCCAAAAAACCATCCTGGTCTGAGCGCGATCGACTCTTTCTGAGTAACGGACATATCGTTCCCGTGAGATACGCAACAATGGCACGAGCTGGCTACTTCCCCGTTGAAGAACTTGCAACGCTCCGTCAATTCGGTTCGCGGCTCCAAGGTCACCCAGAACTTCCTCGTATGGCCGCGCTCGAAAATACGTCTGGCCCACTCGGTGACGGATCATCCCAGGCCGCTGGAACTGCCTACGTTGCAAAAATGAATAGTGAAGCATGGCATACATACTGCGTCATGAGTGACGGTGAGTTGGAATGCGGCATCACGTGGGAAGCGGCACTCTTTGCGGCAAAATATCAACTCAACAATCTCACCTGGATTATTGATCGCAACAACATTCAAATCGACGGCTACACGGAAAACATTATGCCGCTCGAACCACTCCACGAAAAATTCGCCGCATTTGGCTGGAACGTGCTGGAAGTCGACGGACACAACATTCGTGACATCATCAATGCGTGCGATCGCGGCGAAAGCACTTGGGAGAAACCCACCGTCATCATTGCCCATACCATTCCTGGAAAAGGCGTTTCTTTTATGGAGTGTGAGCCAAGCTGGCATGGCAAGCCGCCGAAACCAGGAGCAGAAGTTGGAGATGCACTGAGAGAACTTCGTACATTGGGCGGGAAAATACGTAATGAATCCCTATGACCACAGAATCCTTTATGAACAACGTTGTCAAAATTTCACTCATCTCGTGTGGTGTACTCCTCACGCTCATTGTTCTCGCGCCATACATTGGCATATCCACATCAACGCCCGGCATGATGAATCAATGGCAAGAGGTAGAAGATCGCGTTGCTTCCAGTAATGGATCCCGTGACATGATGATGGGCTACTCCTCCTCGCTCAAAACCGCCGCACCTGCAACGCAAAATACTTTTGGAAACGAGCAGCGCGTAATACAGTCGGGATCGATCGAGATGACTGCAGATGACGTGAGCGAAACCGTAACGGACATTGGTCATTTTGCAACTGCCGCTGGAGGATTTGTGCAATCCTCCGCGCTTTCAGAAGATGAACAAGGTCAATCTTTCGGGCACATTACCGTGCGCGTCCCTTCTACGGCATTCGAAACCGCAATGAAAAATATCAAAGCACTCGGCGTACACATCGATAATGAATCCGTATCTGGTGAAGACGTTACCGCACAATATATCGACATCGAAGCACGGCTTTCCGCCGCACAAGCTCAGGAAACGCAATATCTCGTCATCCTAGAAGACGCATCAACCGTTGGTGAAGTGCTCGCCGTACAAGAACATCTTGCAGTCGTCCGTTCAGACATTGAATCGCTCCAAGGCCAACTCACTTACCTCGCAGATCGTACTGATCTTTCAACGATTAGCGTTTCAGTGAGCGAAGAAACTGTTGTGGGAATTGTTGGCGACACAAAGTTTGATCCAGCCCGCGATTTCGCTGTCGCAATCGACTTCGTCGTTACCCTCGGCCAACAGTTCATACGCGCAATCATCTGGATCGTCATCCTCGGCATTTCGATCGGTGTTCCGGTGGGCATCATCTGGCTCACGGTGCGATGGCTTATGCATCGCAATACCAACGGAAAGCGTCGGAAATAAGTATGTCTGTGCTCGCAACCGCAAAACTTGTCCGTGATCTGTTTTCCAAAACCATTTCCTCCGCCCCAACGCGGGATGGGTTTGGTCATGGATTGAATGCAGCGGCACAAAAGAATCCGAATGTTGTTGCACTCTGCGCAGATTTAAGCGAATCAACGCGCGTGCTGGAGTTTAAGAAAAACTTCCCAGAACGTTTTGTACAAATGGGCGTTTCCGAACAATCTTTAGCCGCAATCGCTTCAGGTATGGCACTCGCGGGCAAGATTCCATTCATCGCGAGTTACGCCGCGTTCTCCCCCGGCCGCAACTGGGAACAGATCAGAACGACGGGATGCCTGCAACATGTGCATCTCAAAATAGTCGGCGCTCATGCTGGAATTTCCGTTGGTCCGGACGGCGGAACACACCAAATGACGGAAGACATTGCTCTCATGCGTGTATTACCGAATATGACAGTCCTTGTGCCGTGCGATGCG